>JAUVGS010000307.1 GCA_030593665.1 Chitinivibrionales bacterium
AAGAATAATTCCTGTTTTTGTATACAGATACTAGGAATATGGATATATTTAAGATATTTTTATATGTGTAACCGTTCACAGGTTCAGGATTCCCCGTTAAAAGGTTTCATCGCCTTTTTTTGTGAAAAAAGGTTGTGATGATTATTGAGTTTGTAAACATTCTTTAATTTTAGATTTTTGATTTCAACCCAGAACCCTGAACCTTGAACGCTTACTTATATTTTAACATAGTTACTTCTTTAATTTTTTATAACCGGGAGTTAAATCATGCGTATCACTCCTTTGGATATTCGCAAACAGCCGTTCCGAAAAACCCTGATGGGTTTTGATAAGGATGAAGTGAACAGCTTTCTTGAAATGGTGGCAAACGAATTTGAGCAGATTATCAAACAGAATGACGGGCTTACCGGAAAGGTAAAAATTGTCGAGGAGCGGATTGATGGATATGCAAAGATCGAAAGGACACTGAATGAAACACTGTTGACAGCTCAACGGGCGACTGACGACGCACGCCTGAATGCACAAAAAGAGGCTGAGCTTATTATAAAAGACGCTCAGATACGGGCTGACAAATATGAAGATCAGAGCAGAATGAAAGTGAATAATCTTGAATCGGATCTTCACTCGTTGAAAACACAGCGGGACAGTTTTCTTACACGGTTTAAATCGATGTTGCGGGATCAGCTTGCGCTGGTGGAAGTCATCAGCGGCAGTTTGAAGGATAAAGACAACGGGAGGCAAAAGGCGGCAGGAAGAAATGCTTTTGGAAAGAGTGACGCGGCACGTTTGGAAAGAGTTATTGAAGACGAAACTATGGATGAGGTACCACCGGAACCAGTGGTATAGGAATACTTATAGAATGCGTAATTAATGTATTTATAGAAATCGAATACTGTGGTAACTGTAGCGGTAAAACTAAAGCCTGGTGCAAAAACAAATAAGATAGAAATTAAAGATGATGGTTCGCTGGCGATATCAGTAACCTCCCGACCGGTTGAAGGAAAAGCTAACAGGCATCTGATTACAGTGCTTTCGAAGACACTGCGAATTCCCAAATCATCATGTTCGATTATACACGGTGAGAAATCACGAAATAAAGTGATTGCTATTGAAGGAATGAATACAGAGGATATTTTAAATGCATTAAAATCTAAAATCTAAAATCTAAAATCAACAATCTAAAATCATAAGGACTGCCACTATGCCCCAGACATTTGAATGGATTCAGGAAGCGAAGAAATTTATTGAAGAAAAATATCCGGCCAAGCCGGAGTATGGCATTATTCTCGGTACCGGATTGGGACGCCTGATTAATGAAATTGACATCACGGCGGAAATTCCCTATGAAAATATCCCCCATTTTCCCGAATCGACTGTTGAAAGTCACGCCGGGAAACTTGTCGGCGGCGTCTTGTCAGGAAAGAATGTTCTGGCAATGCAGGGAAGGTTTCATTACTATGAAGGGTATTCGATGCAGCAGATTGTTTTTCCGGTACGGGTTATGAAATTTCTCGGTATACATACCCTGATTGTATCCAACGCAGCCGGTGGTATTAACCCGCTCTTTCCGCCGGGTACGATTATGGCTATAACCGACCAGATAAATCTCCTCGGTGACAACCCGCTTATCGGCCCGAATGACGACCGTATCGGGCCTCGCTATCCGGATATGTCGGAGCCCTATTCAAAGGAGTTGACCGATAGAGTCATAGAGGTCGCACTTGAGAATAAGATTCCGCTGGAAAAAGGGGTATACGCATCCATGCCGGGCCCCTGCCTTGAGACAAAGGCCGAATACCGCATGCTGAAAATAATTGGCGCTGATGCAATCGGTATGAGCACGGTGCCGGAGGTTATTGCTGCTGCCCATGCGGGAATCAGGGTGCTCGGCCTGTCGGTTGTAACCGATGCCTGTCTCCCTGACGCCCTGGAGCCGGTGGATATTAAAAAAATTATCGCAAACGCAAATAAAGCTGAACCGAAATTGGTAAAATTAATAAAAGAGGTACTGAAAAAACTATGAGTCAACAGCATTTTACACCGGTAAATACACAGATCAGATTCCCGGAAGTAGAGAAAGAGACGCTGGCTTTCTGGAAAAAAGAGGGAACATTTTATAAAAGCCTTGAAACCACCAGGGACAAGGAAGTCTTTGTGTTCTATGACGGCCCACCCTTTGCAACCGGCTTGCCCCATTATGGCCATTTACTTGCCGGAACGATTAAGGATATCATTCCCCGCTACTGGACCATGCGCGGGTATTATGTAGAGCGCCGCTTCGGCTGGGATTGCCACGGCCTGCCCGTTGAAAACGAGATGGAAAAAGAGTTCAAGGTATCCGGTAAAGGTGATATTGAGAAACTGGGTATTCACCTGTTTAATGAGGCGTGCCGTTCCATTGTACTCCGGTATACCGGCCAGTGGCAGAAGGTTGTTGAACGTATGGGACGCTGGGTTGATTTTAATAACCAGTACCGTACCATGGACGCCTCCTACATGGAAAGTATCTGGTGGGCATTTAAAAAGGTATGGGAACGCGGCCTTATTTATGAAGGCTTCCGGGTGCAGCCCTACTGCCCGCGATGCGCCACACCATTGTCGAATTTTGAGTTGAACGAAGGGTATAAGGACACCAAAAGCCCCTCAATTACCGTAACATTTCCCCTGGTTGATGATCCGAAAACCAGGATTCTGGTATGGACAACGACGCCCTGGACTTTACCGTCGAACGTGCTTCTTGCCGTTGGTAAAGACATCACTTATGTCAAGGTACAGGACGGCGATGATAATTTTATCATTGCAAAGGAACGCCTTCCGGCATACTACAAGAATGAATCAGACTATACTATCCTTGAGGAAATGCCCGGCTCCGCATTGGTAGGGAAAGCATATCTGCCGCTGTTTACCTATTTCACCGACCGCTGTGATAAGTTTTTCAAAGTGTATGCCGCTGATTTTGTTTCAACGGAAGATGGTACCGGTGTTGTCCATATCGCACCGGCATTTGGCGAGGATGACTTTCAGATAGGACGGAATCTCGAACTGCCTATTGTCTGTCCGGTTGACGCGGAGGGAAGGTTTACCAATGAGGTTCCTGAGTGGCAGGGACGGGTTGTATACGATGCCAACGATGATATAACACAGACGATAAAAGGGATGGGGCGACTTATCCGTCGCACGAAACTGGAGCACCGGTATCCGTTTTGCTACCGTTGTGATACAGCGTTAATCTATAAGGCAATTGACACCTGGTTTATGCAGATCGAGCCGCTTAAAACCAATATGCTTGAAAATAATCAGCGGATTCACTGGGTGCCTGATCATCTTAAAAACGGCAGGTTCGGTAAAGGTGTCGAAAGCGCTCCGGACTGGAATATCTCCCGGAATCGTTACTGGGGCACACCGCTGCCGGTCTGGGTCTGTCCTGATTGCGAATATAAGGAGTGTGTCGGCAGCCTTGATGACCTGCATGATCTTATTGGAAACGGTAACAGGGAAGCGGGCATGAAACGCCATGCTGAAGCGGTTGCCCAGGTACGAAAGAAAATCGAGCATGAAGCAGCGGATCATTTTAAAGAATTCGGCATTGACCCGCAGTGGGCTGATAAGGTCAGCCATACGGAGATGTATGATTCGGATATTCATAGTCATGTGGTGGATGCCATTGCGGTTACCTGTCCCAAGTGC
>JAUVGS010000402.1 GCA_030593665.1 Chitinivibrionales bacterium
GTTTGGTCGGCACCGGTACCACACACTGCTTAAATCCCATACCGGCAAGTTCTTTCAAACGCGGGAGCATGCTGTTTACCGTTCGAATCTCGCCGCCGAGTCCTATCTCGCCGATAAAAGCAATACCATTTCGGACAGGGAGGTTGCGGAATGATGAGAGTAATGCTGCGGCTATGCCAAGATCAATAGCAGGTTCTGAAACGGTCAAGCCGCCCGTAATATTAAAAAAGATATCATGATCGCCAAGGCTGATACCAGTATACCGTTCAAGCACCGCTATAAGCAGGGAGAGTTTCTTCGGATTTATCCCTGAGGCGACCCGCTGCGGCATACCAAAGTGGGTCGGATTCACCAGTGCCTGCAGTTCAACTACCAGAATACGGCTTCCTTCAAGTACCGGCACAACTGCGGTACCAACCTGCGGCGTGTCACGATGCATCAGGAAAAACTCCGATGCATTGGGCACTTCATGCAATCCGGTATCCGACATGGAAAGTAGTGCAATCTCACCTGACGGGCCGAACCGGTTTTTAATCGCCCGCAGAATCCTGTATTGATAACTTGAATCCCCCTCAAAATAGAGGACCGTATCAACCATATGCTCAATAACCCGCGGTCCGGCAATGGCACCTTCCTTGGTCACATGGCCGACAAGGAACAACGCGGTATTCGATCCCTTTGCATGGCGCATAAGCAGTGCGGTACATTCACGCACCTGCGATACCGAACCGGGTGCACTCTCAAGCTCTTCCGAAAACACAGTCTGCACCGAATCAATAACCACTACATCCGGTTTAAGTTGTACCATTGAGTCAAGGACTCGTTCCACTGCTGTTTCGGTCAACACGGATATCGGAACCGATTCAATACCCAATCTCCGGGAACGAAGGGATAACTGCTCAAGGGACTCTTCACCGGAAACGTAGAGAACGTTAAAATTTGCCCTGTTAAAGTGGGCTGCGATATGCAACATGAGGGTAGATTTTCCGATACCGGGGTTACCGCCAACCAGAACCATAGAGCCCGGAACCAGTCCCCCGCCAAGAACACGGTCAACCTCTGGGAAACCGCAGTGTTTCCTTTTTATTGTCTCAGGTTTGCAGGATGATAAAACCACGACCTCCCGTACACCGGTTCCTGCAGCTCGGGCTAAGGATGAACCACCGGTTTTTTTGGGCTGCCGAAACTCAACGATGGTATCCCATTCACCGCAGTTGGTGCATCTTCCCAGCCATTTCGGAAAATCCTCTCCGCAGTTATTGCATAGGTATATGGTTTTTGTTTTTTTAGCCATAGGAAAATCTGATTAAATAATCCTGCAAAATAAAGAATGTAAAAAAATATGATACGCTGACGATTATTAGTACCTTAGAAATTATTTTCGTGTTTTTTACCCTGAAGGGCATAAGAGATACTATGAGTGCGCCAGGCAAAGCCGGCATCGACAAGCTGGATAATCCAGTCTGAATAAAGGGTAACCACCCGTTCAGTACGGAACTCTGCATGTAGGAACGGTAACGTTCCGCATGAAGCCGGAGGGAAGGAGGAAGTCAGCCACAACGCAAGTGAAGGTATTGGGCTCCGAAATATTCCATGTTGCACGAAGACCAAGGGTTTCATGTCTCTGAAGCCGGAAATGACACACGCGATATGGTGAGCGAGTAGAAACGTGCCGGGGTCTGAGTCCGTGGCGGGCGACCGAACTGTTGATGTTGGAACCTGGGAGAGCCAATCTGTTTTCAGAAGAATCTGTTTCCACCAGCAGAGCAATTGATAATTCTTTAACAAACATATCACAGGCTAATTCACCATGCAAATATGAGTAACTTATGATAATAAAAAAACGTTAATTCATGTGCATGCCTGGGATATTTTATTTGCGGAGATATAATTATTAGCCCTTAAGAGGGTAATTCTGGATTTATGCTTCTTATTCTTAATACAATTGAATCGCAAACATAAATCTATCTTTATCAAGATGCACAATGTCACCATTTGTCTTAATCTCCAGTATCTCATCATCAAGATCAATCCGTCTTGCCCAGGAGAAAGTGAACTGGCCGTGCCAGGAATCAAGGAACATAAACTGCAAATCAACCTGTAACCCGAAATCACGGAGGTAGGATTTATCCCAGTGCTTATCCTTAGTAACCGGCAGCAGATCCCAACCGTTAAAATTTTTCCAGTCACGGTTCCAGAGGTTTGCCATTTCAAAGAAGGGAGTAAGATAAAGCCCGTTAATGGTAATCCCCGGTCCCGGTATAGTTAATCCCTGAAACAGCTCAAGGGTATACTCAAAACCATAATATATAATGCCGTTACCATCTAAAATATCATCACTAACCGCGTCTCCTGTGGACAAATAAGTAATTGAATTAACACTCCCTACTAAAAACGGGTCATATTCATACACATCAACCTGCTGTGCCCGGGTCACCGTATCAATGGGATCAAAAAAGTATGGATACGCCCTTAAAAAATGGCTCGCTCTATATTTTAATTGATAGTTATGTGCGTATTCAGATAATTTACGGTTTAGACTTCCCAGAAATAGATTCGTTGTAAAAAAGTGACGCATACCAAATCCATTTGGCATAATGCGGCTAAACAGATTGTTCCCTGGGCCCGGGAAACGCTCAAGCCAGCCAATATTCAATCCTAAATAATCTTTAGTCTCCTTTATCGATGAATAGAACGGTATTTGAGTCCCATCCTGATTAAAATTTATATAGATTTCTTTACCATCCCCACTGGTATCAATAACCATTAATGAATCCTTACCGGGAAATGCATGATCAATGCTATACGTAGTATTATAAAAGGCCAGATTGATAAAAACATTATCAACGCGGGATGGAATCGAGAATGAAGGTTTTACGTTTAAAAACTGATAACGTACCATAAACATATGATCCTTATACAATTCAAACCCGTCATATAAATCAATAATATCGACGGTCCCCGGAAA
>JAUVGS010000227.1 GCA_030593665.1 Chitinivibrionales bacterium
TGAGGTAATTGCAAAAGTAAGGACGTTTCATGAAACGTCCTTACAAAAACATTGAGTCCTTACAAAAACATTGAAAAAAGGCCATCGTCTGAAAGATTGCTCTTATATTTCGACCGGTCTCAGCACAGGTTTTTCGACTTTTGCAATTACCTCTGTTAACATATAAAAAAAAAGATACCTGTGGCTCTCTACCTCAGGTATCTTTATTATCAATAAATAGGAATTCCAGGAATATTTATATGACTGCACTCGCAATATTAAAATGAGTTTTAAATGATAAAATATCACTTTAGTTCAAAATACTGCTTTCAGGAAATATCGTCAAGACTAAAAAAAGTAAATTTTTTTAATCGGTAGACAAGAACAGGCATTCATTGTATACTGTTTAGTCCTCTATCCGGAGTATTACATTCAGCCGTGAAAGAAACCGCTGCAATTCCGCCACCTCCCCCCAAAAATCCCGCGGTTCAACCTTCAGCCAGGGATCATGTTCTACAGCGCTTTCTATTTCTATCCGCAGGCTATCAAGTGTATTTGTCATTTCATTGTAATCGAACAATTCCTTCATCCGATTCTTTATATATAATTTATACGCCTCAATTGCCATAAGTTGCTCATACAGGTTGTTTTTCCAGGTGTCATACTCAAGATGAGGGCTGTTATAAAACGTAAGGTCAAAGTCCCACGGAATAAACTGGAATTTTTTAATAGTGGGATTAAGATACAGATAAAAATTCTTTACTATGCCATCATAATGTCTGATAAGCATTGAAACAGTATAATAATCAAGCACATTTTTTATATCAAGGACAGCGCTCAACGATGCAGTATCGTTCACTGTCAACCCTTTATCAAGAATAAGAAAGAGCTGTTCCAGATCAGAATAGGTCATATCATCTTCAGGTAATTTTTTATCAAAATGTGCCTGGGGTACGACATTATTCTTGGAGGTAAACCAGGAGTTACTCTTTGCTTTATACAGGCTGGAAATCGGGAGATTTCGCTTCTGAAGAAACAATTCATCGACAATTTCAATAGCCAGGTAAATACCATGGTAGCAATTATCAAAGAAAAGGTGAATCGGCCTGACTTCGGGACATAGGAGACCTGCCTTTTTAAACAGCTTGTGTGCTAATCGATAACGGCAGAAACTGGTATCATTGTACTGCGCAGATAATTGTAATGCTTTTGCAACCTTTTGTGGATATCCGCCATACGCTTTAACCTTAAAAGTTTTCTTGGGAAAATGGCATGAGAGACCGCCATGTATACGAATTCTTGCATTGCAATCCCCGGTATCATCTTTTACAAATACGGGAAACCAGCGCTCGATAAAGGTAGCTTTTAACAGTTCTGTCAAATTATCACGACCTATTATCAACGACATTGATTCAATGCCATCATCAGGCGGCCCATCCTGAATCCGGATTTGTTCAATACATGAACAAAACAACACCCCAAAAAGGAGAATGGAAATTAATGAGAAGAAATAAAAAAGTCGCTTTACCATACCAGATGTACCTGACTCGCAATTTTGTAATTATACCGTCCCCATGAGACGCCGGCATAATCATTTGCATAGATAATTGAACCATCAGTCATCCAGCGGACTTGTAATTTTGTAGCGAAATGAAAAGTCAATCCGGCCAACACCTCCCCAAATCCCTGTGATGATGTTTTCGTATCATTCATCAGCCAGGAACCGGAAAGAATCGGTTCAATACCTTTGATAAACTTTTCCTCGATCGGAAAGTTTTTCTTTACCAGTACCTTTGTTGCCAGGAAATACACCTTTCTAAAATCACCCATCCGCCGGGTAAGATCAGAGGCATTGGGGTCTAATCCGGCAAATATTTCCACTGAACTGTACCACTGCTTAATAAAGTATTCCAGACTCAAGACGCCAAGATTACTGTTTGTCTGGGGAAAATATTTTTTATCCCAGTGCCATGCATATAAATCGCAAAAACCGATCGTCCCGTTTTCCCATGGCAGCCATACTGCAATATTACCGAAAATTCTCACGTCAGGATCAAAACCGGTAATCGCATACCAGGTGAGTGTATTTTCCTGCACTCCGATTTTACCCCGCAGTTGAATAAGGGGATCATAGGATAACACGCCAAAGGATTGAATATATCTGTTCACGAAAGATCGATGGATAGTAGACCGTGTTTTTGAGCCCCGCAATTCTTCCAGCCCAAACACCTTGCGCTGATTCCCCAGTCGCAAACGAACCGGTTTCTTAAATTTAAACTGTATCCAGCACTCTTTGATTCTCACGCCCGCTAAATTATAATCCGCCTCCAGTTCAAATCGTCCTTTAACTCCTGAGCCGGCTTTAATAGAAGTTTCAATTTCAGCTTTCCCAATCTGCACGGTCTTTTCGTCATACACGGTAAAATCACGTTCCTTTGATCTTGCTCCCTGGTATTCATAGGCGGTACCAACCGTTAACTCACCGGAAAGCTTCGCACTCACCTTATCTTTGCTAAAAAGCAAACTGGAATAACACAACAACATCAATACTAGCAGGTATTTTTTCATAATAACACTCTTAAATGATATGCTCTCTTTGTAAAGTATGCGACAAACACATTTACGTTCTCATTAATCCGGTCGCCAAAGTTATTCCAAATAGTTTTAAATAAAATAATGTTTTCATTTACATTTACCTATCCTGTATCGAATTTTTATATAAATTATATAGTGGGGCTTGCACCTTTTACTTTCCATGAGGATATCCTATGAATCTTTATTGTAACTTTCTGATATCTATTTCCTTTCTAATTATGTTTGTCTCAGCTAATGTGTATTATGTCGCAACCGACGGAGACAACAATACCGGTAATGGTTCGTCTGCGACTCCCTGGGCGACTATCGATTATGCCGTCTCCCGTATTCCTTCAACCGGTGGAGACACCATTATCGTAAGAGACGGTATGTATAATGGCAGGAATTATATCACCGAGTCCTTTGAAACATGGATTGTTATAAAATCGGCGCATGATTACAAAGCAAAGCTGACAAACATACAGAATAGTACAGGCAATGAAGCGTTTGGTATTTTTACTCCCGGTTCCGCCAAAATAATCGTTCAGGGATTCCTGTTCTCAAATATAGTTGAAACCTATGTCTGCACGGAGCGTGAAGAGAATGTTCTCATTCACTTTCAGGACGCCTGCGACATCATTTTCCAGAATAATATTATCTTCGGCAATAATGTAGAAGAATGCTGCAATGAACTTCTTAAAATAAACAGGGGAAGTGCAGAGTTTTATCCTCGAAACATTCATGTCCGCGGAAACGTTTTTTACGATCATGTCAGTGCTCCCGGTGCCGACATCATTGATGCTGTCCGACCGGGTGAACTTGATATTTATGAAAATATTCTTTTCACCCGTTCCACTCCAAATGCACAATCCTTTATCACATTGAAGCGGCAGGTTCAGGAAGAAGATATACCGGATGAATATAAACCGGCACGGAACCCGCGACACAGAGTAGTGAGAAATATATTCCTCAACTGGGACGGGAAAAGCGACCAGGCTTTTATTCAGTTTGGTGAAGATGCGCAAAATGAATATATGATTACCAACTCAATTATTGAGAACAATTTACTTATCGGGAATTCTTCACATTCTATCGTTGCCGCGATTCAGCTCAAAGGTGCGAAAAATATTACGGTACGTGCAAATACAATAACGGGTAACCTTCCCGGCGGGACGTATGGATTTCGTATTGGAACAGAGGGAGACAACCCTCCGGTTGACAGTTTCTTTATTTATAACAACATCTGGACCGATCCAACCGGAACAATGACGCCACGGTTTATCAATACCTACGGTGATGTTGATGTTTCCTCTATTGCGCTTAATAACAACCTCTTCTGGAACGCTGACAATGCTTTACCGGACCAGGGTTCTGTTCTTCCTGCGCAAGACGACAATCGCATAGTTGCTAATCCCGAACTCGAAGAAAATCAGAACAGTATAACGCTTCCCGTATGGGACGAAGAACATGAACAGTTTTTAAGCGGGAATAAAACAATACGGGAAGAATTTGAACGACTCGTTTACACTTACGGTGCAATAGCAGAGACAAGTCCGGCAAGAAACGAAGCTGATGCAACGGCAATGCCTTCAGATGACATTCTTGGCGGCAAACGGGATTCACTGCCTGATGTCGGTTGTTTTGAATATGGTGCGACGGTGAATAATACGTTCAATCCTAACAATCAGCATTCACTACTAAAGCCATTATGTGTTAGAATACTGCCGGGCAATACCATTCGGATAACTATACAATTTCCTAGAAGCTGTATGGTCGCCTTTCAACTTTACAATGTATCAGGCCAAAAAGTATATGAGCACAAAAAAAACAATGCACTTTCTAATACGCAGCAGATATCTATTACTCTCCCCTCAGCATTATTCGCGAATGGGGTATATCTCGCGGTTACGCAATAATAGCAGTATTCCTTATGAATCGCTTAGTGGGTACCATGTTATGCTACTCC
>JAUVGS010000247.1 GCA_030593665.1 Chitinivibrionales bacterium
CACATTCCCAAGAAGTTTAAAGGATTTATCTTCTGTCGATTCCACTTTGCCATGTCCTTAAAGTAATTAACTATCCGTAAACATTCTGCCCGCATAAAAAACTATATACTGCTTTGTTGTGTAAGTGCATATTCAGCGCACACGCTCACCCACCGGTTAGAATTCCCCGCATATTTTTTCACCAGTGTTAAAACATCGTTTCGTATTTGTACGTTCTGTTCTATTATTCCCTTTTCGGTTTCTTTCTCATCACCCATTTCAATCAATTTTATCACCAGCCGGTTTACTTTCATGTTTCCGGTATTATCCATCACCTCCAACGCACGGGCGCGTACATGCCTGTTGTCATGATTAAGACGGCGCATCACTGCTTTCACCCGGCCGCTGGTGTCCAGAACAGCCGCTATGAATATCAGATTATTCAAATGATCGGTAATACACTCCTCGTGAATCGCGTTTGAAAGCAACTGTTCAGCCGGATTGCCGGCCTTCCCGGTTAAGATCTTAAACGTTGACCAGTCGTTAAAAGCCAGTTCTGATTCCTCCTCGGCAATTTCCATCAATTTCTGCTCAATCTTTTTTACCTCTTTTATTTGTATCATGGTCAACGTTTTTAAAATAATACCTCTGGCAACCGTATCTTTTTCCGAAAGTACCCGTATACGTTCCGAAATATCGTATCCATTGTCGTTCGCTTCGATAAGAGTACTTATAATATCGTTACGCATCTTTTTATTCACTGTTCCTGCGAGTTCCAGGAGTGGTTCAATCAATGTGTCAACCGGTGTTTTAGCAATTGCCCGAAGGAAATGATACCGGATATTTCTATCGCCAAGTATCTGATCTTTACGATCGGTAAAGAATTGCGCCACAAGCGAAGGCGCTTCCTCACGGGCAGCTATTTCCCGAAGGGCAAACAGGGCGCTCATACACACGTTCTTCTGCTCAGACATGAGCATCATTTCAAGCGTTGCGAATAGTTTTTTACGCTTTCGCGCATTAGCAACAGGCCACAGCGCCATAATCGTATTCGCCCGAACGCGGTTATTCTCATGCGACAAGTAGGCATACAGCCCTTCATTAATTTCTTCATCATTAAACGCAGCAAGGGCAAAGATGCTGTTGGCCACGACCCGGTAATCAGTATCCCGCAGCAGCAGCTTAAAAAGCGGTTTCAAACCGTCGGATTTTAATTGCGTCAGCGATGAGATAATTGTCGCCCGCACCCGCCTGTCTTCTTTGTATAAATGCTCCTTCAGAATAGTTACTGATTCTTCTGTATTTATCTTGGCCAAGATTTCGATCACGTAGCATTTTATTTCATATGACTCATCTTCCAGCTTATGCGAAAGGAATGTAAGCATATCACCGCCGTCAGACACTTCCATCGGATCAAAGAGTGAAAGTGACACCCGGGATTTAAAATCACCAAGATACCAGGTTAAACTTTTTGTGTAGCTTGCCCGGATTCTGAATGTTTGAATAATCATCAGTACTGAAATAGCAAACAGGATTATCATGTTTATGCTGAATGATATCTTACTGGTGATAAAAAGAAGCCATAAGCTTGCAAAAATCATTGCGGAAGGCTTTACTACTCCTTCAATAACGAGTTTCCCCCTTCCCCGTATTTCCTGCGGCAGGCTTGAAAAGAATATCTGGAAATTTGGCGAGAAAAAGGAATCAAAAAAGGCTATCCGCAACCCTACCCCACCTGCTATTCCCCAGAAAAGAAGCTGTAATGCAATAACAGTATTATTACTACTACCCAATAAAAACCCCATAACGGTTAACGCGCCAAAAATAATGCATAAAATCGCCGGCAGCATTAACATCGAACGGGTCGAGCCAATTTTTTTTATAATAATCCCCGAAAGCGTCAACTGCAGTAAAAAGGTCGCCCCCATGCTTACCCCGTTGAAATAGCCAAGAAATCCTGCTAACCGGTCAGCGTCAACAAAACGGGCTTTAATTGCCTCATAGAATGCATAATGTTGATTTAATAGAATGAAAAAAAGAAAGAAATATAACAATGACATATTGGCAAGAAGCGGTTCTCTTCCTATCAATGCGATATCATGCAACATATTTTTCAAGCTTCGGCGTACATGTTTCTCGCTATCAGACATTTGCATGAAGTATTTCCCGAACGACTGTTTTACCGGGATGAAACAGAGTAACACAAGTATACTTAAGGCAATCCATACGATCAGGAGACTCTGCGCTGAAATAAGTTTCAACAGCCAGGGGATTGTAAATGAAATGCAAATTGCCCCCAGTGTACCACCTGCCGCTATAAAAGGAAACTCTTTACCTGCTTTTCGTGAATCGATACTATCATTAGCCAAAGTCCAGAACATAAGAAAGAGAAATATTTTCGTCACGTAGGAATAAGAAAAGAGTGGAATAAACAAAAATGTCATGCCAAAAAAGACCGCACACCATATAAGGGTAAGTATTATACAATGCGTGAACAGAAAAACAAGGAAAAGCTTGCCGCGATCTATTCTGTCAATGAAGGACATAATAAAAAGTGATGAAAAGAAAAGAAACAGCGCATTCACCATATACATCCGCGGAATGATTGAAGCATCAAAGTTTGAAAGTAACAGGGCTTCCGCTACGCTATCCCCCAGAATTGCACTTGCAAAGCAGAGAAACAGGAGGATAAAGAAAGGGACTTTGCTTGAGGTAAAAATCTTTTTCTGTGCGTTAAATAGATGCATTGGGCGCTTAGAATTTCTACTGAATACTTATAAATAATGTGTGTCTTTTCTGCAAATCAGGCTAATGAATTGATATTAATTAGAATACAAACAAATGTATGTATTTGTTACATTGTTTAATTGTATAATCATGGCAGCGGAAAGTGTAAGAGAAAAATATGGAATAAAAGAGAAGTTGTGCCGTGAAACGTGAACGGTTACATAAAGTATTACCCAAAAAAACTTTTATTTTTGCACGTTAAAGCATTATTTTGCTACTGCCGATACATAGTACTGTTATTAAATATTGACACATTACGGAATTTATTATTATGCATATTCAAAAGCAGCTAAAAGAACAGGTTGACACGATCCGCCAGGCGTTCGGGTATATCAACCGATTTAAGAATGAAACGTTCGTGATCAAAATTGACAGTTCGCTGATTACACACCCGTCATTCCCGATTCTAATTACCGACCTGGTGCTGCTTCACAAGATGGGTATACGGATTGTACTGATACCCGGAACAACGAACCGTATTAACGAAATATTATCCAGTTTTAACGTCCAATCCGAGTTTGTCGATGGTATCCGTGTGACAGCCCTTGAGGCGATACCTTTTATTAAAATGGCCGCCTTCGACGTGTCAAATAAGGTTATGACCCTTCTTGCAGAGAATAATACCCATGCCATTATCGGCAACTGGGTTAAAGCACGGAGCATTGGCGTGTGTAATGGCGTTGACTATCAGTATTCCGGCAGTGTCGATAAGATTACCACACCAATTGTAAAGAAAATGCTTGAAGACGGCATGATTCCGATCTTTCCCAATATCGGATGGAGCCCTACCGGGAAACCATACAACCTGTCATCAAACGAGCTTGCGATCAGCATTGCGAAAGAGCTGAAAGCTGCGAAACTTTTCTTTCTTACCGCATTCGGAGGTATTTCATCAAAGGATTATGCTATTCCTTCAGGGGTGTATACCGCCAATAACGGCATCATCACCCACTTAACGATTTCCGAAGCCGGTGCATTTATCGATATGAACAATGACCATATCAACGAACCGGAAATGGAACTGGTTACCCTCGCCTATGATGCCTGCCAAAGTGACGTAACACGGGTGCATATTGTTGACGGTAAAGTCGAAGGCATGCTGCTTAAAGAAATCTTCTCGAACCGCGGTTTGGGTACCATGATTTACTCTAATCAACACGAAAATATACGCCCAATGAGCTTCAACGACATTCCCTTTGTATTGAGTATTATGGAGGATTCTGTCGATGAAGGTATTCTTATCCATCGGACGTCAGAGTTTCTTGAGGAACGAATAAATGACTTTGTTGTATACGAAGTTGACGGCATTATTCATGGTTGCGGTGCCCTGCACAGGTATGCTGGAAAAAATGCAGAAATTGCCGGCATTGCCGTTGATGTCATGTATGCCAACCTCAAGATCGGCAAAAAAATCATATCCTACCTTATTGAAAAAGCGACTAAATCTAAAATGAAAAAGGTCTTTGTGCTTACCACACAAACCTCTGACTGGTTTCAAGAGATTGGATTCAAGGAAGGAAAGGTGGAAGACCT
>JAUVGS010000070.1 GCA_030593665.1 Chitinivibrionales bacterium
GATACCACTTATTCAGCCGTATCATTTCGGCGGCGCCCGGTCAATATTCAACCAGGCGACAATCGCCAATCTCTCTATTTATAAATCAGGTTTCCCGGCAATGTATCATAATGCCCAATCTGCGATAATTACCGCAGACAGCAGGGTGCCGATTGAGGATTCTGTCAGTCTGCTTGCGGATATCAACCTGTTGCAGTATGAGGCGTATCTGGGTATTCCTTTTTTCAAGAAAAAATTTGGACTCTTTGCTGCGGTCCAGGGATCCTACTTTGATTTTATGTTTAAACGTATCTGGAGTATCAGTTCACGGTTTCAGGGTGATGATGAGCAAGAATACTATGACGTGATGAAAGATCTGGTTCATTTGCCGGATTATAAAGATTTTTCAGGCGGGATCAGTATTAAACCGAATGACAGATTGAAAATTATAATTAACGACTCGTATAATACGGATAAATTTATTTATGCCCTGGGTGATTCCATAAAACCAATAACCTATTACTATAACAATAAGTATTACTATACTGATGAAAATACCGGTCAGGTCAAATTATATCACAATTTGACCGGTGATCCGTCAATAGACGCGAAATTAATGGACACCTCTTTTTCGATAAATGGAAAGACTTATATATATAGTTATAATAACTGGAGTAGTGACTGGGGTACCAATCCCTATACAAACCCCGATCAATTCGCCGCAGAAAACGCTCCTGAGATTATTTGGGAAGACGAAATCCCCTGGATTGCGTATTCAAAGTATGTTATGCATAAAACATTCTTTGATGTTGACACCGTGCTTGATTATAAATCACGATATAACATCCTCTACTCAACCGTGCAGTATATTCCCAATGAAGACCATGTACTGAATTTCCGGACGGCATGGCAGAGACGGTGGTGGGATCTGAAATTCCCTGATGAATTTTCCGAATTTATCAAAAAATCGATCTATGATGTTGTTCTCAATGAAATTAACGGATATTTTGAGTGGAGCTATTCCGGTATGGAGAACCATCTGATAAACGCAGGTATTCAGCTTGATTACAAAGGAGCTGATTACAATGTGTTCACCCTCCGAATGCTTCATGAGATTATTACTAAGGGAAATACAAACTTCGGCGACTATCTCGGGCCGGTGAGCGGTGATACGGGAATTGTTTTTATTGACGAGGCCTGGTATCCGGAATATACACTGCTTGATCGAATGATTGTCCGGTATAAAGGAGAGCGGGATGACTTGAACGGGAGTCTTTATTTTAATGATGAGTGGGATGTGACAGACCGCCTGAAGCTGCGCATGGGAGGGCGCCTGGAAGTATCATCAACCGACACCTCCGTCACCTTTTCACCGCGGGTGTCAAGTCACCTGAAACTGAATGAAAAGAATGAATTTATCGGATCTGTCGGGTTGTATACTCAGAATAATTATGAAATAGGGGCCATGGCACTGTCAAAAGAGCTGAAACCGGAAAAAGTATGGCATGGCGGTGTCGGTCTTGAAACGGAGTTTGTTCCCTGGTTATCCCAGAAAGTCGATCTCTACGGTAAATACTATTATGACCTGACCTCGGAAAGAATTGCACCGAAATATGAAGATTTATCTGAAAATACCATAGATTCACTTCTTGAATATTTCGTGGAAAATTATATTGATTCAACCGGTGATTTATTGATGTCCGAAGAGGATTTTCTATCAGCCTATCTTATGAAATATGGCAGTATACTGTATGAGACATCGTATACAAACAGCGGCAGAGGGTATGCGTATGGATTTGAGTATTTCCTGCGTTTTGACCCGACCGATTTCTGGCACGGCTGGATATCGTTTACTCTGGGAAAATCGATGCGGCAGCGTCATCCGGGGTGGCGGTGGCATGCCTTCCCGCTGGATCGTCCGCTGCTGATATCAGTTGTCAACTATTACCGGCTTCCCCGGCGGTATGAATTAGCGGTGAAATACCGGTGTATGTCCGGGCTGCCCTATACCGTTCTTAACTATAAAAAGG
Source organism: Chitinivibrionales bacterium (assembly GCA_030593665.1). The sequence continues at coordinate 2,010 of JAUVGS010000070.1, forward strand.
GGTTGACAATAGGGGCGTATAATGCAAAGCGGTATACATACTACCAGCGGCTTGATTTGAAAATTTCACGCGGATTCGGTATGCGCAGGGCAAAGGGGCATTTCTATTTTGAAGTCTGGAATATGTTTAACATTCCCAACATATTTAACCTGGACAGTGAAACAAAAAAAATGGTCAGTTTAAATTTGAATATTCCGACAACAGCGCTGTTTTTTGGTTTTGATTGTCAATTTTAGGAAGGTATTATGGAAGATATTATTCAATATATTAATCAGGGCGGTGTTTTTATGTATCCGATCCTGATTGGTACGGTGTGGGCGTCTGTTCTTCTGATTGAAAGAGCAGTTTTTTATCTGCAAACAGCGACTCTTCTTACCCGTCAGAGTGAGAGGGTATTTACTATCCTTGCAAAAGAGGGAATTGAACGTGTTGAAGAACACCTGAAATCACAGAAGGGATTGATAAAAAACATTCTTTACGCGGCGGTGCAAAACCGGGATATGCCCATAGAGAGAATAGAAGAAAAAATGGAGGTTGTCCTGCTGCGCTATCTTCCTGCATATAGTAAATATCTGAATCTTCTTGCCGCGCTCTCTTCAATTATGCCGATTCTCGGTCTGCTGGGTACGGTGACCGGCATGATTGCGACATTCAAAGTGATTGCTTTGCAAGGTACAGGTGACGCACAGGCAATGGCTGATGGGATATCCGAAGCGTTAGTTACTACTCAGGCAGGGCTTGTCGCGGCGCTGCCGATTATTCTCGGACATGTTCTTCTGTCAAACCGATTAAAAAAGATCACCGATAAAACAAAAGAAATCTGTGTACGTTTCATTGACTGCATAAAGGATACGCATGTTAGACCGGGCATTTGATACTTTTGAGGATTCCCTGACTAAAGCAGAAATAACCATGACGCCGCTTATTGACATGGTGTTTATCCTTCTGATATTTTTTGTGGTAACAACGACATTTAACAAAGAAACCGGTATTAAAATACAAAAAGCGAGGGCATCAACATCACAGATTATTAATAAGAATCTTCTGACAGTCGCTATTGATGAATCCGGACGGTACTGGTATGATAAAAACATGCGTACGCTTGACGCCCTTGTTGCAATACTCCATGATGAATATACCAATAATGAAGATCTGAATATTGTCATTATACCGGATAAACGGGGACAGGTGGAGCCGCTCATTACGCTTCTTGATAAGTTGCGGGTAAAGAATATAACCCGTTTTTCTCTCGGTACTCAGTTGATCGATGCAGAACAACCCCGGTGAGTATAGCCGTTTTGTGAAAGAAATTATGCCTGATAATCACCCCGTATATGCTGATATAATCCCATTGACGACTTCCAGGCAAACCGTTGCCCGCTGGGGGATAGCGGCTGCACTCTCTTGGGGAGTGGCAGTTCTTTTTTTTGTCATGATATTTTCGACGGAGCAGGATATCGTGGTTCGTACTCCACCCGTTATGTATCTGGATTATATCGTTCTGCAGCCGCAAAAAAAGAAGATGCTTCCTCCCAAAATACAAAAGCATAAAACGGTTCCAAAGGAGGTTGAAGAACCGGTTGTCCAGCCCAGAGCCGAAGCGCCGGTAGCTCCGTCAGAGCAGATCGCCGCTCCCGTTGAAATAACGACTTCTATTGCGCGGGTGAAAAAAAAACAGCAGCTTGTGCGAATTCTCTCTTCGTCAGAACTTGACAATACGGATTTCGATCCGATTTTTAACCCGAAACCGCGATATCCGTTAGTCGCCCTGAGAAACAATATTGAAGGGTATGTTGATGTTGACCTGCTTATTACAGAAAAGGGGCGAGTTGAAAAAATTAGTCTGTTTGACGTTACAGGACACCCCTCTTTTGGGGGAGCAGTAGTAAAAACCGTCGCGAAATGGCGTTTCCCGCCGCCGAGGTTGAAGGGAGAAAAGGTGCGTGTCAAGTATGTCTATCGAATAAACTTTACTCTGCATTAGGTGTACGATATCATGTAATGTGTATATGCTAACCCAATTCCAGCGCCTATGATGCCGCCAAGAAAAAGATTCTATAATGTCTTTGGTATTTATGGCCGTCCCTGATTACTTTCGGCTACGACATAAAATTCAGTTACGGTACGCTTTCATATTACTAACCAGTCAACTTCAATGTTCTGCGATGCCTTTCAGTGTATAACAAGCTATCTAAAAGTAGTCTATTTCTACAAAATTGCAATCCTCTACTAATGGCTCAACCTGTTGATTACACTCGAAAGGAGTTATAATTCTATTTCCATTCCTTCCTTTGCAAAATCAAGCTTAAATCCTTTTTCACCGGCAAGTGTTTTCATATCGGTTTCATAGCAGGCGAGTTTTTCATCGGAGTTCATAGGTTCATGGTGGGTGAGGATTATATGTTTGATACCGGCCTTTTCAGCCAGTTCAAGGTCCGCGCTGAATGAGCTGTGGCCCCAGCCTTTTTTAGTCTCATACTCTTCATCAGTATACTGGCCGTCCCAGGAGATTACATCTGCATTGCGGCAGAACTCTATAATCTTCATATTCTGCTCTTCAGCGTTCTGATCGAGTTCCTTCAAAAAATCCTCGTCCATATCAGCGCCGGCGTCAGAGTCACGGTAGATATTCCTGAATGGTTCATGATCACCGCCGTAAATAAAGGTCTTTCCATCATATACCACTTTATACGCAAGGCAGGCCACCGGATGGTTTATCCGGCAGGAATACATTTCCAATCCGTCAATCTCTATTTTGCCTTCTTTGCAATCAACATAGTTGATTGTCGCTCCCAGTTGGGAGAGGCTGATGGGGAAGTATTCATAGCTGGTCTGGAATTCCATGATCTGTTTGAGACTCTGGTTCTGCACATCCGACGGCGGTCCGTACAGGGTGAAAGTATTACCAGGAATATAGGCCGGTACAAAGAAGGGAAAACCCTGAATATGATCCCAGTGGGTATGCGAGATAAAAACCGAACCGCTTATACTTTTACCCTTTGAAAGCAGGTAGTTTCCACAGACACGAATCCCGGTACCCGCATCAAAAATAAGGAGCGTATCATCCAGTTCAACCGATACGCAGGCAGTATTCCCGCCGTAGACAACCGTATCCTTGCCGGGTGCGGCAATCGATCCTCTGACACCCCAGTATTTAATTTTCATACTTTTAAAAACTCCGTTGCTTTTACAATTTCAGGTTCGAGAACTTCGAGAATTTCACTTTCAATCGATGCTTCGATACCGAGTTTTTCATAGGCTCTCGGATCTGCCTCGATTGGCGGTTTGTCAAGAACCAATCCAACACCATTATTTTTACAGATAATATTTGCGAGATACACGCTCAGGGTCAACGCGGATGGCTCGATCTGATCAAACGGGGCGTGATGCCCGAGTAACACATTGCTTAGCTCTTCCGAGAGTGCCCATTTTTCAGCCAGTGCTTTACCGATACTGCAGTGGGTTAATCCTTCAAGAATTACTTCTTCAGCGTCAAATATACTGATACTTTCCACGGATAGAAGGATCCGCTGGAATTCTTCCGGAAAAATCTTCGCTTCGACCAATATACCAAGATCATGTAACAGGCCGGCGATGAAAAAATCTTCAATGATCTTTTTGTCAATATTCCGTTTCTGCGCTATCAGCTTGGCTGTCACCCCGACCGCGAGCGAATGTTTCCAGAAACCGTTGGCGTCAAAATCGTCAGGGAGCGATTTTTCCTCCATCTGCGCCAGGGTTGCCGCACTGAGTGCGAGATTTTTAATGGTATTCAGGCCCAGCATGATAACCGCTTTTTCGAGAGATACAATCTCATTCGGTAAAGCAAAATAGGAGGAGTTAACCAGTTTTAACACCTTGGCCGATAATACCGGGTCAAGCTTGATAACTTTTGTCAATTCCGGCGGCGGCGTATTGATATTATTGGCCAACTGCATCACTTTCGAAGCGGTTGGTGACATTGAAGGTATAGTATCTTCAAGCAGTTTAACAACTGTTTCAAGATCGTAGGGCATGGCATACGCTCCTTGCAGGAAAGCGGTAACTTTATCTTATTGATATAGTTATAGATATTATTATAAATAGTACATTTCAGGTAATAAACAATCAATCATAAATTGTAGAATAATAAAATATTCTACCTGCACCCTTATATTCCAGACTAACGATTACAGGATAGGGAGCAGAAATGCGGTTGAGGATTTTATTGATAAGAAAAAACTGGTGTTTTTTAGTAACTACTCAGGTGGTGTAACATTCTTAGCGTCATTGCGAGCGCAGCGAAGCAATCTCATCTTTTCGAATGCAGGAGATTGCTTCGCTGCGCTCGCAATGACGCTTTATGCGAAGAATACCTGAGTAGTTACGTTTTTAATAGAAAAATTGAATGAAAAAGAGTATTATATATATTAGAAATGCTCACGTTTAGTATTAGTTTAACCGCCATATTTATAAGGAGAGTGAATTGTGGGTAATTTGCAAACACCTCTTATAAAAGTTATCACAATCGTTATCAGTTTAGCTACTCTCTGTTTCGGATTACATAATTATACTTATCAGGATAATGTACCGCCTTCACAAGATCCGCCCGGAGGATTGAAGCCATCGCAGGTACCACAATTTGTGACTATCGGGTTTGATGATAATATGTATTCCGGCACGCTTAAAACAACAGATGCAGGCGGCGGAATAACCTTTGTTACTGATGAATTGTGTGCGGGGCGAGTTAATCCTGCAGGAAATGTGAATACTGGTACTTATGACGGAGAACCCATATCCATCACCTTTTTCCCCAGCTCAATCTATTGTGGGGATCAACAACAGAATGAAAGCCCTCTGCTAATAAAATTAGCACTGAATAAAGCGTATGAAGATGGACACGAAATAGGTAACCATACCCATTCACACGGTAATGGAGCTATCTCAACGGTACAGGGTTGGAATCTCAGCAGTTGGGAGAATGAGATTAGCACTTGTACAAGATGGCTGATTAAACCGAAACCTGATACAACCTCGATGCCATACTGGGAGGTAAATTCTCCGGATGAATGGAAAAAACAGGGAGCAGAAATTCTAAATGAAGATGTCATTGGTTTCAGAACACCCTTTTTAGCCTATAGTGATTACACTTTTCAAGCTTTGAAAAACAATGGTATTGTGTATGATTGCAGCATCGAAGAGGGCTCTCAGAGTAATCAGGACGGAACCAATTATTTCTGGCCCTATACCCTTGATAATGGAAGTCCGGCCGCGCCAGATATCGGTAACCATCCCGGGTTATGGGAAATGGGGTGCCATCTCGTTGTTAAGCCTGATGGAAGCAAAATGACCGGTCTTGATTATAATATGTGGATTGATGCCAAGATGACAAAAAGTGAGTTTGTTAATACGTTAATACACACACTTGATTTACGGCTACAGGGGAACAGGTGCCCATTTCTTTTTGGCGCTCACAGTGATGAATATTCAAGTAAATGGATAGGGCAATGCAATGCTTCTGTTCAGGAGCGACGGCAGGCGCTTGTGGAGTTCTTTGAATATGCATTAAGTAAACCTGACGTACGGATTGTACGCTATGATAAGGTTCTTGCGTGGATGAGGGATCCTGTACCGTTGGGGCCAACACCAATATATAATCATAATAGTTTGAAGAATAAGAGAATTACTATAAGTGTTCAGAATGGATCAATAATTGTTAAAACTAAAGAAGTCTTAGAAAAGTCAGAAATGAATTTTGTATTATTTGATATGTATGGACGTGTTGTTGCGCGAAAAGAGATGCGGCAATTCAATAATCAGATGATCAAATGGAACATTGTTACTATTGCCTCGGGGAATTATCTACTAAAAATTGATGGAGATATACGATTTCAGAAACGCATTACTTTTATGAGGTAAAATTACAGACCCTTAATTATTCCATATTTCTTCACACCCAACGGCAATACTTACTATAGAGTCATCGAAGAAATGAGTGGATAAAATCGCCTTTTCTGTGAAAAATTGTCGTAATGATGCTTGAGTTTGTAAACATTTTTTAAATTTTGGATTTTTGATTTTATATTTCAACTTTGAATCCTGTGAACGGTTACAAACAAATGAGTCAATAATTGATATTAGTACCTTACAGATTGCTTTCTTATTTTTTAGGTATTGGTTACAAATTTATTTGTTACAATACTTTATTCCGAATGCTTTCTT
>JAUVGS010000462.1 GCA_030593665.1 Chitinivibrionales bacterium
AACCCCAACGGTTCAGCACATGATATTGCCGGGATATGTGATCCCAGCGGCCGAATTTTCGGTCTTATGCCCCATCCAGAAGCATTTAACCATTATACCAACCATCCTGACTGGACACGGACCAAAGAAAATATAAAACGACGGGGCAAAACAATAGATACAGGCTCCACCGTCGGCATCCGCATGTTCCAAAATGCGGTTGAATATGCCCGAAAGACATTGATGTAAAGAGACCTTTGCAAAACACCCGGCCAACCCACCCCCGTCAAACGCCCTAACCCTGCAGTCTAAATTAATTTAATATTGCTATAAAATTATTTAATGCTTTGATTAAATCTCTTTGATAATCCTAACCTGTTGGGGATAAATATATTTTTTGAACATCAAGACAAAAGAGGCTTCCTTTATTAAATAATCAATATTATCAAAATATTAATTGATGCAATCTAAACGATTTGAATTTTTTATATCACCCCTTTTCGTCATGTAAAAGGCCGAATGGCACAAAATTTGTATATAATCATTGGCAAGAATTGTATGAACCATTGGCAGGAGATTAAAAGCATGCGCAAAAATTCGGGATTTACACTTTTAGAACTTATTATCGCGATCGTTATTTTAGTAGTTCTGGCTGCTATCTCCGTGCCAATTTTTTTGTCCTGGCTTCCAGAGTACCGGTTGAGAAGCGCGGCCGACGATCTTTATGCTCATCTACAGCATGCCAAGATACAAGCAATAAAGAACAATAATAATTGGGCGATGCAATTTGTTGAATCTTCGAACAGTTATACAATCTATTCAAATTACATAGATTCATCAGACACGGGAACAGCCGTAAAGACAATCAACCTGTCAGATCACGGAAGCGGTGTCGGCTATGGTAGAGGGAACGCCACTAGTTCCATCGGGACTTATGATGCTGACGGCATCACTTATTCTAACAATTGGCTCATCTTCAACCGACGGGGCATGTTATTTAATGTAGGTTGTATAGGTTATGTGTATTTGTCCAATAATGCCGGATCAGCCCGGGCAATAGGAACACCCGCAATTGCCGGGGTCGTCAGATTAAGAAGGTGGGCAGGAGGAAGTAACTGGCCATAAACGAGGAAATTATATGATGGAAACAAAAAAAAGAACTGATACTGGTTACACGCTCATCGAACTTCTTGTGGTATTGGCCATTTCCGGTCTTGTCATGACAGCCATTTACTCCACTTTCCGTTTCCAGCAACAATCATATTCTTTACAACGGCAGATGGTTGCCATGGAGCAAAATCTAAGGTCCGCGATGATTATGATGGAAAAGGAAATCCGGATGGCAGGATGCGATCCGTTTGACATTGCCGGGGCAGGAATTGTTAACGCCGGTGCGAACTCCATTCAGTTCACAATGGATCTTAACTATGATTCCGATGTCAATGATAACGATGAAAACATTACTTATAGTCTTTATACAACTGACGGCATACAAAAGCTGGGCAGAAAAGAACCAGCAGATACAAATAAAGCCGTGGCAGAGCATATCAAATCCCTGGGATTTATATATCTGGATGCCGGCGGAGCAGTTACCTCAACCCTGTCAAGAATAAGATCCGTCCAGATAACCCTTGAAGCCAAAACCGCAAATATAGAACCGGAACGCACCGAACAATTAACAACTTTAATTAAAGTCCGGAATCTCGGTCTATAGGAAGAACAGGATGAAAAAAGATAGAACAGATAGACACAAGACGTTTTCCGTAATCAAAAAGCTGAGAAATGATAAAGGTTACACCCTCATCGAGATACTGATCGCCATAGCGATTCTTGCCGTCGGTCTGCTGGCAATTGCCACTATGCAGATTTCTTCAATTCGTGTGAATGATACTGCCCGTAGAATGACCAAGCGCGCCACCATGGCCCAGGACAGGCTTGAATACCTTATGTCGCTGGGGTACACGAATGCTGTCCTGACCTCGGGTTCACATACAGATGGGAGCGCTCCTTCCGGCTATACAATATCATGGACTGTGTCAACGGGCGGCACTTTACCTCCCAGTACCAAGCTTATTAGAATGAATGTCGCACATGGAGGAAAAACAACCTCCATGTCCTATATAAAGCCTGAACTTTGATCTATTTTCCATAACATCCGGCAGCCTTTGCTGCTGAAGTTAGGTGGAAGAATAAATTTAAGGATGAATAACATGCAAAAAAAATCACCGATAAAAAATGAGAACGGTTCTGTTATTATTTTAGCTATGATCTTTCTGGTACTGCTCACGATTATCGGAATGTCCGCCGTAGATACATCAACCATAGAGGTGCAAATCTCCGGAAATGACGTAAGATATAAGACTAACCTTTACAGAGCTGAAAGTGCAGCCATGGAAAGCGCTCAGATTATAGAGACCGAAACCAACCCGTCGTTTCTTCATCCCCAGGGAACAAATAGTCCTACATGGATGTATCCTAACAATGTTTTTGACTTGTCAGATCCCGTTATTATGGCTGCCAGGGTTGCTGCAGGTGAACTTGTAGTATCGAACGTACACCCCAATGCCTCCTATGGAGTGGTTGCCCGGGGAATCGGCTTTGGTGATTCCCTG
>JAUVGS010000454.1 GCA_030593665.1 Chitinivibrionales bacterium
GTAACATCCGGGCCGATATAGCCTCGCAACCGAGTTAACCCTGCTTTATTATAATAGAAATCTTCATTGAAGTACCGATAGTACTGCCACTGTGCCCAGACCGGCAGTGTCATGGCAAAACTGCCTTTCCCCTCACCGACAAACAGTAACAGTGGCATGATACTGAATGTTGGTGAAACGCCGATATAAAGGTCACGAGTTATATGCCACTCAAAATAGGGGTCTATATAAAATACCGCCGGTATCATGGAAACAAGGGCCACCATGCCGTTGACGCCTATCGTTGGCGTCAACTTATGGTTTTCCAGGCCAAAAAACGGCACAAGATACAGCATGGTCGTAACATCATTCTCTTCCCCGGTTGAATCTTCAACGGTAGTATCCTGACGCGTCGCATGGTAAATATCCCGTTTTAATGCCGGTGACAACCTGCCGTGACGCTTCTGATAATTTTTTTTCCGATCATGCGGCTGTGCATTATAAAAAGCATGGGTTAACTCAGGTTTTATCGATGATAAACGGTTGCCGTAGTGTGCCGTATCTTTCGAATCATTATCATCCTGCCAGCCCGCATTGAAAACAACAGCAGCGCCCAGATGCATATTCTTTTTTCCTACCGCATCGGATCGAACCATGCCAATCTCTGCAAAAATATCCAGGTAAATATTCCATGAAGAATCCCGGATTTCACCTTCAGTGACCTGATCCTGGATTGCTTTGTCCATATCAGTACATGTCGCACTGGTAATGATCTCCCATGCCGGCCTGAGATATTTTGCTTTGTATGGCCGTGATTTTATACGTACTTTTCCTTTCGGGGTCGGCAGCGGATCGAAAAGGCATACCGGCACATTCGGTATTTCATAGGGGATACCGGCGGGACTGCATGTTCCAATTTGAAATCCGTCAGCGGTATATTCCGATACTGTCAGAGTCCCACTTTTGTCAACCACCGGAGAGAATACGCCACCCGTTACAGAGGTGTGGCGTTTAAGATCGGAGCCATCAGGCATCAGCGAATAGATATTAAATATACCATCATAATCAGCACTGAAATATATCCTTCCGTCCAGAGCACAGAACGGGCTTTCTTCCTGAGCCCCTGTGCTTGCCAACGGTTCAAGAGCGCCGCTGTCGATTTCCAGTGTAAACAATCCGCCTTTACCGCTGACAATTTTTGATACAATGCACTTATTAGTATTTGAAGGAAGATATGAAATTGTCAGGAAAGGTTCACCGGCAATTCCCTTCACAACCGGAGTAAACAGCTTCTTTTTCAGAGAGAATCGTACGAGAGAAAAGATGTTCTCTTTATACTGAACACAGAGCAAATCTTCTCCATTCGGTGATGCCGCAACAGCATAGATCCGAGCAGAACGGGTAAGTCTTGTTTCCTTATTCTCTTTAATTGCATAGCTATACAGGTCGTTGAGGTAGGATCCGTTTCTGTTGGGTGTCCGGGCTTTTATATAATACACCGAGTTCCCGTCCGCACTAAAATCCCAATCGATCCGGGCATACTTGATTCGAGCAACGGGTATATGTTTACCATAGGGCGCGATAACCAGGTCAGTCCTGCTGAAATCATCCTTGTGATTTGTCAACCACCCCCAATATGTTCCATCCGGTGAAATTTTCGGCTTTGCATTCATAGTACCAAGGGTCCAGATCGGGGTAACCTTTGTTGAACCATTCGTTTTCACTTTTTCATATACGGTTTTAAGGCTGTCCAGCCACTCTTCATGCAGCACATCCAGAGAAAGGTTGAATGCTTTTCTCATATAACGCTCCAACGACATGCCGAAGAATTTTCGTCCACGGTTCTTATTCCATATCTGAGCGATTTTCTTCTCCCCCAGACGGTCCTCAAGAAACTTTGTAAACGCATATCCCTGATTATAAACCTTTTCGCTGCCGATGATATCATGGGTGAAGTTCCCCATTGCGTCGAGGGATAATAATGAATTGTCCAGAACCGCACACCGCAGGATCATATCACGCCTGCTGTCCCAACAGTCACTTTCCATTTTTTCCGCACCCAGTTGTGCGGTTCCTTCTGCGAACCACATGGGGAAAAAGGAGGAGAATGCAATAGGTTCACCATACAGGACATTGACATTGGGTGATGCATATTCCAGCACAATAGTCCAGTCCAGAAGCTGCATTCCTTTCTTCTTGTCAAGCGACATAATATGAGCAAGTTCATGGGTTATGACATCCCTCAGCCACGTCGTATTACTTCGCAAATCAAAACGCGCATCCGGCACCCATACCATTATTGTACGCTGTGTCCATGCCGCGAACCCGTTACTGTAATCATCATAGTCTGCCAGCACGAGATGAATCTTATTGTAGTCATTAAATGTATACAGGCTGTCAAAAACCGTATATGCCTCTTCTGCTATTTTCCATGCTGCATAGACAGCCGGTTCTGTTTTATCATAGTAATGGATGTAGAAATGCTTTGTGGTAACTGTTTTCCATTTTATTTCCGGGTGGTTATAGGCAAAAAGAAATGATTTTGAGAAAATGACGCCCAGCATTACCATACTACACAATCTTAGCATCATTCTTTCGTATGATTTAATCATGAGAACCCCAGTGTGTATATTTAAATTTAACGGATCAGTTTATATTGTAAGATAAC
>JAUVGS010000425.1 GCA_030593665.1 Chitinivibrionales bacterium
CTCTCCATAGTCATTATCACCGGCATTATTATACGAATTGCCCATCATAATCAACCCTGCATGACCCAAGCCATAGAGCAGTCCGAGATTGTCATCAACGAGGAAATTGGATATTTGACATGCCACTCCCTCAAAGAAAAGTACTTTGGACTGGCCACCCTCATCCTGCATGTCGCAAAACGAGCGGTTGTACCAGTTTTTCAATCTGAACCCGTTTGCACCGCGGTTGCTGATATCGAACAGGTCGTTCGGCGTTATTGCGCTTGTATCGTCCTGCAGCCATAACGCAGGTACAGCCGGCGGGTGCCATCCGAGTTGTGAGGGGTGCGCCTGAATGCATTTGTAATTTATCTCTTCATAACAGGCAAAAGTACCTAAGGAGTAAGATACACCCCTGGGGTCCCATGGCTGCGCAAGATTACCCGGAGTAACCAATATTTTAAAGTCTTCCTGCTGCCATAAAACCGCATCTTCCGGCTTGTTAGAAGCCAGGTTTTTCGTAATTACAAAACCCTTTACTTTACCACGACTTTCCTGCTAAACGAATGACCCTCCACGGCAGAATACCGCACAAAATAAATTCCAGGAGCGTAATGCGACCTGTTCCATGACACGCTGTGCATTCCCGCAGACAAAACCCCGTTCACCAGTGTCTCTATCCTGCGGCCGCACAGGTTGAAAACATAACAGGTGATATGGCCGCTGTGATCAACCCGCAGTAAAACTGCGTGAGGATTGATATGTATCTGCGAATTCTTTGATTGCTTTTGAACTACATCTTCTTCAACCTCTACCGGACAATATTTCCAGAAAAAATCATTATAATCTGTAACTCCCCATGACGCTTTCTGCTCCTCGGTGAACATAAGACTGTCGTTATAACATAATTTCACATCGTCAAGGCTTAAAGGTATAAGAGAATTGGGAACGTATTTCAGTTTGTTATACTCAAGATTGATACCGCCAAGTACAGCCATATTACCGATTTCTTCAGGAACGTAGTTTATCAGATTACTTTGTGCACTTATACTTTTCAATGATACCATATCACAGATTTCATCGGGAATACGGGTTATTTTGTTCTCTCCAAACCTAAGGGTATATAATTTTTTACAGTTTCCGATTTCCGGAGGGATAGCGGTTAGTTCATTGTTATTAATACTCATCCCTCTTAATGAATCGAGACTGCCGATTTCAGGAGGGAGGGAAATAAGTTTGTTTTCATACAGATGTAATATTCTAAGTAATTTAAAATTTCCTATTTCATGTGGAACTGTCACTATTCCGGTTTTGCATATTTTTAAATCTGTTAAGGTATTAAGTTCTCCGATAGTTACAGGCAGAATATGGAAAGCAGGCATATTATAAAAATATAAAGTATTAATTCTTCCATTCTTTTTCTTCGCGATATTATCTACCAACACAGTATCAAGCCCATTAGTATCGAGAATCTGCCTTACAATTAACGAATCATCTTCCCATGTCTGCGAAAATACCGTAAGAAACAGAAACATTACCAATAACGGCAAACAGAATTTTTTTATACCCATATTGTATACACTCCTTTTAATACAAATAAGCAGGAGCAGTCACTACTATTAATCTACTCCTGCTCATGCCGTTTTATATTGAATTCAGGGATTTTTTAATAAGTCCGTCACACAAAATTCATTAGACCTGATTCAAAAAAAAATATTATCTCAGTATGAAGATGATTTCAACGTTCCGGCGCCAAACAGAACGAAATTATCCGTTACATCATCATATTTGAAATCCCTGTTCGAATATTCAAGGTATGCTTCACCAAAACTCTTTTCTCCTCCTGTGGGTCCCAGGGCTTCAGTATACACGGCGTAGTCATTATCACCCCAATTGTAAAAAGAGTTGCCCATCATAGTAAGGCCTGCATGACCTATGCCGTAAAGCAGTCCTAAATTGTCATCCCAGAGATAATTGGATATCGCGCACGCAATCCCCTCGAAGAAAAGAACCTTTGACTGGCCACCCTCATCCTGCATGTCGTAAAATGAGCGGTTGTACCAGTTTTTCAATCTGAACCCGTTTGCGCCGCGGTTGTTGATATCGAACAGATCGTTCGGAGTTATTGCACTGGTATCGTCCTGCAGCCATAACGCAGGTACAGCCGGTGGGTGCCATCCGGGCAGTGAGTTGTGCGCCTGACGGCATTTGTAATTTATATATTCGTAACTTACGAAAGTATCGGCAGGGTAATAGACCCAGTCAGGGCTCCATGCCGGAGCAAGATTTCCAGGCGTTACTATGATTTTAAATACGTCCTGCTCCCATAACGCAGGCACATTCGGAGGCGACCATCCGGGCTGTGATGTATGTCCCTGGCGGCATTTGTAACTTGTCCCCCGGTAGCACACAAATTTACCTGCAGGATAATTGACGCCGGGCAACCACTCCACCGGATATACAAACCGGAACTCGACAGCATCGGCAATACACCGGTTTTTGCTGCTGTCATAACCCGCATTATTGGGCGCCATGACAAACACTATTGAATCATATTCCTCAGCAAGAAAGTAGTCAACTAAATGCCAGTTATCACTACTTGAAACAGACTGGTCTAAAACACCCGCAACATTATTACCAGCGATTTTAAGCTTTTTAAAATCCTTTTCTCCATGCATATAGTAGTAGCTGGTTTCACTGTTTGAATCAGTGATATCCCAGTACATGTACACGGCATACGTGCCGCACATGTCATAGGGAATGACAGCGGACCATTGGGCAATTGCATGGGGTGCATATTGAATATTCCACTCATAATACGTTCCTGCACGACCGTCGGGCTTTTCAGTCCATGA
>JAUVGS010000118.1 GCA_030593665.1 Chitinivibrionales bacterium
GGAATCGTTGTGCTTGAGACACTGGAACATGCTCTTGCCAGAAATGCAAAAATATACGGTGAATTTGTCGGATATGGTGCAAGCGGCGATGCTCACCATATGTCTGCGCCGTCACCGAATCATGAAGGGGCACAGCGTGCAATGAAAATGGCAATGAATATGGCAGGTATTACCCCTGACGATATTGATTATATAAATGCGCATGGCACCTCAACACAATTTAACGATATGCATGAATCAAGAGCGATAAAAAAGGTGTTCGGGGATCATGCGGAATCTGTTGCAATCAGTTCAACTAAATCAATGACCGGACATCTACTTGGTGCCTCCGGTGGTATAGAATTTATCGCGTCTTTATTGGCTTTGAATAATAACATTATACCGCCGACTATTAACTATGAATATCCGGATCCCGAATGTCCGCTGAATTATACACCGAATACGGCCGTTGAAAAGAATGTTAACTATGCCATGAGCAATTCATTCGGTTTCGGCGGGCATAATGCAGTAGTGATTGTAAAAAAATATGAGCCTTCTGAACCAAACGGTTAAACAGGTTAAAAGACTCTTTGGAGTCATTGATACAAAACCGCAGTTGAGCGGAGCATTAGAAGAGTTCCAAAGACGTATCAAGTATCATTTTCGTGATTCGTCATTGCTGATACTGGCGACAACGCATAAGTCAAGTGTAAATCCGGAAGATAAAAAAGGTCTCTTTTCGAATGAACGTCTGGAATTTTTAGGTGATGCAGTATTAGATTGCCTGGTAACCGAAAAAATATATCTGAGGTATCCGAAGCATTCGGAGGGGCAGCTCTCAAAAATCAAATCGCTTTTAGTGAGTAGAAAAATTATTGGAGAGATTGCTCAATCAATAGATTTAGGAAAATATCTGATCATGGGGCAGTCGGAAAAGAAATCCGGCGGCCGGACGCGAATGTCAATCGGGTCAAATGCTTTGGAAGCCGTGTTGGGAGCCGTCTATTTGGATGGCGGTATTAACAGTGCCAGGGAAATTCTTGAACTGTTATTATTTAATAAAATAGAGCAGTTCGTTAATGATAAGGAAAATATAAATTTTAAAAGTGAAATTCTTGAGTTGGCTCAGGGTGACGGGCTTGGTATTCCAACCTATCCTCTGATTGCGACTGAAGGACCTGATCATAAGAAAAAATTTGTTGTCGGAATAGATATTGCCGGTATCCGCCTGGGTGAAGGAAGCGGCTCAAATAAAAAGGAAGCTCAGCAGAATGCAGCGTATAAAGCGCTGCATATATATAATAAAGAAATGTTACAATCACGTCTCAAAGGAGATTGAGAGAATGAACTATTTTCTCACAGAAGAACAAGAGATGATTATTGATACTGCCCGGGAGATTGCAGAAAAGAAAATTGTACCGGTTCGTGAAGAGTACGATAGTAAAGGTACTTTCCCCTGGGATATTATTAAAGCAATGTCTGAGCTTGACATGTGCGGTCTGTATATCCCGGAGGAATATGGTGGTTTCGGCGGTGGTATTTTTGAGTTATGCATTGCTATTGAGGAATTTTCAAAGGCCTGCGCCGGTATTTCGCTTTCAATGGCTGCAACTGCATTGGGCTCTTTCCCTATTCTGCAGTTTGGGACTGATGAACAGAAGCAGAAGTATCTGCCGGATATAGCCGCAGGCAAGAAGCTGGCAGCTTTCGGTTTAACTGAAGCGAATGCCGGCTCAGATGCGCTTGGTATGAAAACCACTGCTATAAAAGATGGCGATTATTATATCCTGAATGGAACCAAGCAGTGGATTACCAATGGTGAGAATGCCGAAGTATACACGGTGATCGCCAAGACCAATCCCAACAAAGGTGCGAGGGGTTTATCCGCGTTTATTCTTGAAAAAGGGATGGAAGGTTTTACGTTCGGAAAACATGAGGATAAGATGGGAATCAGGGCTTCCAGTACTACCGAGCTTATTTTTCAGGATTGTAAGGTGCCGGTAAATAATATTATTTCCCGTGAAGGTATGGGTTCTATTATCACCATTAAAACGCTGAATTACTCACGGCCCGGTATCGGTGCACAGGCTCTTGGCATTGCGCAGGGGGCGCTGGATGACGCTTTGAAATATTCCCGGGAACGAGTGCAATTCGGCCATGCGATATCTTCATTCCAGGCAGTCCAGCACATGCTGGCAGATATGGCTACTGAAATAGAAGCTGCCCGCGCATTATTATATGCAACGGCAAAAACCATCGATGCAGGTGAACAGAAATTCGCAAAAGAGGCATCCATGTGTAAACTCTACTGTTCCGACGTGGCTATGCGTGTCACGGTTGACGCCCTGCAGGTGATGGGCGGTTATGGCTACATGCGCGAGTATCCCATGGAAAAACGAATGCGTGATGCGAAAATCTGTCAGATTTATGAAGGAACCAACCAAATTCAACGGAATGAAATAGCACTCCAACTGATAAAGAGCGCTGCTAAAAAATAGAATAACGTGAATACAAAAATAAATATAAGCGTAGGGAGGGAGAGCCTTTTTACGTTTTTTTTGTTTAGGCAAGATATAGCCACTAAGGCTCGAAGATCAGAAAAAAAAATAGCATTTGTTGTTGTTATTTTCGAAATGAAAAAGATTAAAATGTGAACTTTAAACCATTGAGGTGATTGCAAAAGTCGTCTTTGGGATACCTAACGCAGATAAACTGCAAGTAAGTACCTTGTTAAGGGACTTAAAAAGACTATTTTCTGTTGAATTTCGACTTTTGCAATTACCTCCTTTGATAAAGAATAATTATTTAGTCTTAGTGCCTTTGTGTCTTTGTGGCATGAAAGGATAGTGCGTGAGTGAAAAAAAGATAATCGTTGCACCGTCAATTCTTTCAGCCGATTTCCGAAAACTTGAGCGGGAAGTCAGAGCTGTTGAAGAAGCTGGGGCCGATTGGATCCACTGCGATATTATGGACGGCAGGTTTGTACCGAATATCAGTTTTGGCCCAATGGTGGTAGAGTGGGTAAAGAAGTGTGTATCCTTGCCACTCGATGTACACCTTATGATTGTCCACCCAGAAGAATATGTCAAAAATTTCAGGGATGCCGGAGCAGATACAATAACC
The DNA here is from genome assembly GCA_030593665.1 of Chitinivibrionales bacterium. Next base: position 3,103 of record JAUVGS010000118.1, read on the forward strand.
GTTCATGCTGAAGCATGTGAAGACTTACCATCGGTCATGCAATTAATAAAAGACACTGGTGCACGGGTTGGCGTCACAGTGAATCCTGATAAACCGGTTGAACTGATTATACCCTATCTGCGTGATATTGATCTTGTCCTTATAATGAGTGTTTTTGCCGGATTTGGGGGACAAAAATTTATGGAAGAGGTTATGGCGAAAGTTCATGCGGTTCGCGATGAAGCCGAACGTATCGGTCACCTTGCTCTGGATATCGAGGTTGATGGCGGTATTAACGGTGAGACGGCACGAATCTGTGCTGAGAATGGTGCGAATGCATTTGTTGCCGGCAATTATATTTTCAGGGGAAATGATTATCGCGAACGGATTAAATCGGTTCGTAACGCGGCATTAGCGGGTTGGAGTAAATAATATGGATCTTTTTTCCATAGGAAATATGCTAAAAAGGGTTTTCCGGATAGTTCCTGTAGGATGTATCCTGCCATGGTTACTCCTTTTTGTATGCAGTTATCCACCAGTCCCGGAAGATAAGGATCTTGTGGAGCTGGAACGGATATGGCAGTATTGTAAAGCTTTCAGTTTATATTCGGATAGAGTTCCAACACATGAGAGGTTATTAGAATTTAATAATCCTTCTGAATTGGTGGATAGTATTTATGATACGTTATATTCACATTGGAAAGATACTACCTGGTTCTGGGCAATATATACGCCTGATTTTGATAGAGTGTTTAATTCCTTTCGTTATAGAAATGGCCACTATTATTTAATAAACGAGATTAGACAGAATCAATTTGTTAATTTTCAGAAATTAACCGACAGTACTGCATATCTGTATATTAAAACATTTGATGATGATCCAATACACCCGAAGGAAAAGAATACCTACACAGAATTTCTGAGTTGCACTTCATCGGTAAAAAATATACCGAATCTTATTATTAATTTAAGGCACAATGGTGGAGGGTATGTTGGACTCTGTCAGGCAATTATTGAGCATTTGCTTCCTGCAAATGTACCTTACCTTACAGTGAAGCAGCGTCGAATCAGCAGTGATACCGGAACAGTAGACACCGTATGGGCAAGTTCTGACATCGACTCTAATTGGGGTGGAAAGAAGATTGTAATACTTCAAAATGAAGGGACTGCTAGTGCATCTGAGATTTTAACCGTTGCCCTCCGTGATGGTATGCCTCAGGGAAGTGTATATATAGTCGGCGAAACAAGTTTTGGCAAGGCAATAGGGCAGGTGATTTTCCATATGCTTAATGATGCAGGATTGATGTTGACAACATTGAGTTTTCTTCCACGCAATGGTATTAATTACCATGAAGTTGGTATAATACCGGACCTTCCCCACTCAGGTTCTTTCAGGGAAGAAATAATTACAGCCGGTAAATGGCTGGAACCCGGTTTTGAGACAGTTGTCAATACTGCGATATTAAATGCTATTGTTTCAACAGACAGCTATCAGCAGGTATCCCCGGTTCGCGGATATTTAAAAATAGTTAAAAAGGACGAACTACCATTTTAGTGTACCACCTGTATAAACAAAAATATTTTTGCATTTTGCCCGGATTTTGTTTATTATTAATGTATATATATATAGCAATTATGTTTTGTAATACTACACTGTGATGAGATGTCGTGTACGAATTTCCAATTTTAGTTCTGTGAACGTTTACGAACTTCCCAAGTTCACCTATTCACTTGTCTCTCCATTGTGTGACTTTAAAAGTTGCAGTGCTCGATTTATCTGGTTGTCACTGTTGAAAGGATAATTTATATGAGAAGGGTTAAAGTACCTGAAGGGATCGTTGTTTTATTACTTTTTATTGCGTTTTTAGGTTGCAGTCCGGCACCTCAATACATTTCTCAGCTTACAGACCAGGATGCCAAGATCCGTGGAGCGGCTGCTGAGGCACTGGGCCTTATGGGTGAAGATGCGCTATTAGCTGTCGATAAATTGATCCACATAGTCAGAAGGGATACTGACCTTGAAGTTCGGCGGTTAGCTGTTGATGCACTGGGAATGATTCAGCCAATAATAACCGCAGAACTTTGTGACGCCTTTATTATCGCGATGAATGATGATGATATTCATCTCCGGCGTGCCGGGGTGATCGCTATCAGCAGGTTCAGTAATTTCCCGCCAAATATTATTACCATGCTGCAGAAGCATCTGAACGACCCTGACCGGCTTGTCCGTGAGTTGGTGATGAGCACCTTTGAGAAAATCGGCGGTCTTGGCCTCCGGACACTTATGAGGGCTTGTAAGGATTCGGATGATCAGATGCGGCTGGGAGCAATTGTCACCCTGGGGAGACTAGGTGAATATGCTGCACCGGCAATAGATATCCTGAAAGATATTGAGCAAAATGACGGCAATAGCGATGTGAAAAAAGCTGCGACAGAAGCACTGCGGGTTATTGCTCAATAAGTAAGGTCTCTACTATAATATAACCGTTCATAGAACGTTGATATTAGAAATTTCAAGCCGAACGGCTACCATATTTCGTTCCTACGGAACTTGGGGTATTATTATTGCTATAAATATCCTGTCCCTACAGGACAAAAGGCGTACATTCGGGCGAGGAGTATTCTGCGTTTTTTTAACCTCTAAACCCTGAACCCTGAACCCTGCGGCATGCATTACTCAGGGGATTTCTCAATATCAGATTGAAAATCTTTCGTTGAAGAATATATCTTGAGCACAATGTCCAGGCCCATGGTTTCCAGCCCTTCCTGTACTTTATCATTCACATTAACCAGGTACAGTATCTTGTTGTGCTTTTTACTAAGCGAGTGTATACGCATTATTACACCAACTCCTGAACTGAATAGCGCCTGCGTTTTTGAAAGGTCAATGACAACACGCTCTGAAGTTGTATCCTGTAAATTCTGAAAGATGGTCTCTTCGATTAATTTATAATTATCCATGTCTATAGAGTCTGTAAAAGTTATCCAGAGACACCCTATATGTTCTTGTACTGAAATATTAAATGATTTTGACATAGTTATATCTCCTCAAACAATACTGCCTGGCTATGTAAAAATATAATATATAAAAAACCAGCAAGATGAAAAGTATTATACAATTTTAAAAATTATAACTTACATCTACATGAAAAAATAATCCATCACGTTGTCTGGAGGCAGGTTCCGGCCATGTTACATATACCGCAGATGGTGATTTCTTATTATAGTACGACAGGGTGGCTGTAAGCGAAAGGTAATCCTCAATGAGTAAATTGCAGCTAAAAAAGGATCTGTATGGCCACTGGTGAGGTATGCCGAGCCATGTCGGAAGATTAGCTGCCCCGGTATTAAGCAACAACCAGTTCGTTATCCAAAATGATGTTTGGATATGCATTCTGATATCGAGTACCTCATCCCATTCAATATTGTCATTCTGATCGTAAAAGACTATTTTTTTATCAGTAGAAAGAAGGTTTCTTACTGCATATAGGTTGAGGAACCAGTTTTTGGTAAGTGGCACACCCCATGAAGCATCAATACCCAGAAGATGCTCATATCGAAATCTAAAATCGATACATGTTGTATCTGTATATATGTTCTGATCATCGTAAGGATGATCTATTTCGTTTCTTTCTATTATCGGAATCATTCTGCTGGTGGTAAACAATCTGAGCCGGGGTTTTGCCA
>JAUVGS010000299.1 GCA_030593665.1 Chitinivibrionales bacterium
ACGTTTTTTGACAGTCTCAGTGTAAGTGTCGTCCTCAGTATGCATAAACTACTGAAAGAGACTGGCGGGAGTTTGCGATTCTGTAATACAAACTATATTGTTAATGATCTTTTTACCACACTGAACATTGACCAGATCATCCCTCTTTATGATACCATTGAAGAGGCATTAGCTGATTGGGAATGACCGATATTCCTCGATAGTATAATCCGCTTTATCCCAATTGTGTAAATGCTTTTTACCATCCGGAATGCATTTCTAAACCGTGTAATATATTTTTATGCGATGCAATCTGAAAACAGCAGTTAGAAATCAGAATGATAACAATTAATTACCTAACCCGGTAAAGCTACGATGCACACATTATCTATTGCATTAACGTCAATCGGTTGCCGGACCAACCAGGAAGAAGTGACCTCTTTAGGTTCTGCGTTGCGGGCGAAAGGGTATCGTATTGTCAAAAAGAATGCTGATGCGGAAATTATTATTATAAACACCTGTTCCGTGACCGGTGGTACCGAAGTAAAAGTTAAACGATTGATCAGGTCGCTCACACGACGATATCCACAGGCTAAAGTACTGGTTACCGGTTGTCTGGCGCAGCAAATACCCGGGGAATTACAGGAGATTTCAGGTGTTGAGTGGGTCGTGGGTAATACGCATAAGAAGGATATTCCACATATAATTAAAAATCAACCTGCCGGTCTTTTTTATTCGACGTTCCGGGATAGAGAAACCCCTGTTATAGTATTTGACAGCCCGCCTTCAGACCCACAGGTCGAATGGCGGACCCGCTTCCCGGTTAAGATTCAGGAAGGGTGTGATTACCGTTGCAGGTATTGTATTGTTCCGTTGTTACGAGGCCCTTCCCGTTCGGTCGGTAAATCAGAGGTGATAGCTGTTTGTAAACGAGCTGTTGACCGGGGATATAAAGAGATTGTTTTTACCGGAACCCATATTGGACAATATTCTGACGGGGCAGCGTATGGGCTGGTTGCACTTATTGATGAGGTACTTTTAATGGCGGGTGATTTCAGGTTGCGATTGAGTTCACTTGACCCTCGTGACTGCACGGATGAACTGCTTATGCGTGTTGCAGAAGATCCCCGATTGTGCGACCATATTCATATTAGTGTGCAAAGTTTAAGCCCTGAAGTGCTTTTGGGTATGTCCCGTGTCTTTGAAGAATATGATGATTTTATTAAGCAGATGCTCGATTTCAGAAGACGGTCTCCCCATGCAGGAATCGGCGGTGATTTTATTGTCGGTTTCCCCGGTGAAACGGAAGATATGTTTGCCGCTACCTTGCAGACGGTCAAACATCTTGGTTTTAATTATGGACATGTATTCAGGTATTCAAAACGCCCGGGCACCGCTGCGGAGACAATGGGTAATCAAATCCGGGAAAAAGAGAAAACAGAACGGAGCTATCGGTTGAGGTCTTTGCTGAGGACAATGCGTACTCAATTTATGCAACGACAACTTGCCGGGATTGAACATACTATTGTTATTGAGAAGGAAAAACCTGTTCGCGGGATTACATCGAATTATATTCGTGTAGTAGTGCCGGGTCGCAGGGGAGTGAGGAATACGTGGCAGAAAGTGCGTCTGGTGTCCTATGTGCCGGAGAAAAATTACTGTGAAGCAGAATACCGTGGGGAAGAATAAGCAATGAACCAAATCAATGAAGGTGATGAACGGTATCAGAGAATAATAGAAAATTTACGACGGTTACCTTCATTACCGTCAGTCGCGACAAAACTAATGGAGGTAGTGAATTCACCTGATACTTCCGCTGATGATGCCGCAGGACTCATTGAGATGGACCCTGCCTTGACGAGCACGGTTTTACGCATGGCTAACAGTGCTTTTTACGGTATGCCGCGGAGTGTGTCTTCCGTGTCAAGTGCCGTGGTAATCCTTGGATTCAATACGATTCGATCAATAGTGCTTAGCGCTTCTATTATAAAGGCATTCCCATCCGAAGGTAAAGTGCGTCTGTTTAATCACCAGCAGTTTTGGCGTCATTCGATATTATGCGCCCTTGGTGCAAAACTTCTCGCGCGCAAATGCATGCATTCACTGATGCATGATCCGGAAAGTGCCTTCTGCGCAGGGATACTTCATGACATCGGTAAACTTATTTTTGAGCAATATGTTACCCGTGAATTTTCAGAAGCATGCGAGTATGCGGATGAGAAGAAAATACCGCTGGTTGTTGCTGAAAAGGAATTTCTCGATGTTACCCATGCGGGTATCGGAAGTATACTCTCCGATAAGTGGGCACTGCCTTTTGACCTTGAGCAGGCCCTCGTCTATCACCATACTCCGGAAGCTGCGGAAAAGGCGCGTGAACTTGTGACGATAGTGCATTGTGCTGATATTATGGCACATAGGGTCGGCGCTGATTTGTGGGAGGATGAGGTTATTAATGCATTGTGGGACGAGACGTTTTTTGTATTACCTATTGAGCAAAATGAATATCTGGAATGTTGTGAAGAATTAAAAGAAAATGTGGATAAATCGATTGAATTCCTTACGATGATTAATTATGCAGAATGACGCGGAAATTTTAACAAAAAAAATTACTTCATTACCGAGCCTCTCACCGGTCGTGCAGAAGATCAGTGCAGTTATTGCAAGCCCGAATGCGTCCGCTGATGAAATTGTCTCGGTTCTTAAAATGGATCCGGCTATAGCCGGTAAGGTACTGCGGTTGGCTAATTCTGCCTATATTGGTATACCACGCACAGTCTCTTCATTACAAAATGCAGTCGTGATTCTTGGCAACCGGCGTATTTATTCACTGGTACTTGCCGCCTCAACCCTTTCCGTTTTTACCCTTGACAGCTCATTACCCTTTAGCGTGATTCGTTTCTGGAAACATTCTATAACGGTAGCCCTGGCGTGTGAATCCATAGCCCGTCATCTTAAGCGATATGACGCTATTGAAGCCGGAGAAATGTTTTGTGCCGGGATATTGCATGATCTTGGAAAGCTCGTATTAGGGGTGCATAGTCCCCAAGAGATGCAGACAGCGTATAAGCATGCAATCGAACAGCAAACACCGGTGTATACAAACGAACAGGCGAATCTTTGTCATATGAGAATTGGTGCAATGGTCGCAGCACAATGGAATTTCCCGGAAATGCTTATCCATGCTATTCACCTTCACCATACACCTTTGCATTCGGATGCACATAAAAGGGCAGTTTCTATTGTGCATATCGCTGATATAATGGTACATCTTGTTGGTTTGGCCATGGTCCCTGAAGAGGCGACGCCAAAAATTAACGCGGGTGCGATGCGCGAAATTGGATTGTCACCGGAACGGCTGAAAGTCATTGCAAACAATGCGCTTGAAAACGAGAAAAGTATAGAATCACTGATTGAGTTTTTTTCCTGAATGGGGAAGTATTATTTTTAATCGCCGGTATAAGCCTAATTAGTGTCTGTCCGAAAATTACCTTTTTAACGTCATTCCCGCATGCTTCTGGCGGGAATCCAGTGTTTTGGGACAAATAGAGGCATGGATTCCCGACAGAAACATTCGGGAATGACATTTTCGGACAGACACTTATTAGTACCTTACCAGTAGAATTCGTATATTAATTGGCAGAAAATTTTGGTGCACGCTTATAACCCATTAGTACCTTACAGATTGCTTTCTTGTTTTTTAGGTATTGGTTACAAATTTATTTGTTACAATACTTTATTCCG
>JAUVGS010000133.1 GCA_030593665.1 Chitinivibrionales bacterium
CCAAACTGATTTTGGTTATTATAAAGGTAATTAAAATAGTTAGACGCAATAGACGTTTCAAAACTGATTACATCAAGCCCCAATCGCCGGGCAAGTTTTCGCTCAATCCGTTGAAGAAAATATCGGTTAATATATTGATCACCAATATTCGACATCATCTCACCGGCCTTTCTGCCGGCCTGTTTGAAGGTAATAAAATTCAGCCCCGCTTTCTTATAGAACTCGAGTTCTGCCTCACCCGGTATCTCTTCAAAGTCAGAAGAAACACGGAAGGTGATATCACTGAACCGTCCTTTTTCACTGAGACTGCCTGTCTTGGTATCACGAACGAGCAGGGTAAGCTTGATCCGGTCAAATCTGCTGCTGTCAGAGAATGCTTCGGCAGATCCCCAGAGAATCGGCAGATTGTCATACCCTGAACCATCTTCCATTTTCTGTGGAACAAAGTCGATTCCCAGTTTATAATCCCGGTCAAAATTCCGTCCATAAAAAACATAGCCTCGATATGCGCGTATCTTTCCGAGTATCTTGAAAGAGCCGTCAATTTCTCTATCCCGTATTTTTACAAGAGTGGATGGTGGATCGATATAGCACTCGGTAAAGCGCAGCAAGCGTCGCCGCTTTCTGCCGATGTTGTAGAAATACATCACTTTCCTGTTACCGGCACGGATATCTAAATCCCACATGATATATTGCGGCAGCGGCGCATCCTCTAAGAGGGGAAATGTAAATTCAATATTTCGCAGTACCCACGTTCCGGTAATCCGCAACTTTTCAAGCGGCCCGGACAGGGAAAACGCATTAAAAGGTTCACGAGGCGCGAATTCAACATCTCCGCAATTTTCCCGCTCCATGAAACCGAGGATAAATAGAGGAATACCATTCTTTGGCGTATGCACCTGGAGAACACCACAATTTAGCTGACCGAACAGCAACGGTTCAAATCCCTCGGGGACAACGTGGGTATTGGTAACACGAATGGGTCTTTTGTCAACATATCCGCCGCACGTAACGTGTAGGCGGGACGCTTTATCCATTTTCATAACAAACGTAAAATTTTTTACTTTATCCGGAATAAATGGATCAACCGTCAGAATACCCCTGGGAATCCTTGCATACGCCTTATGAAAATTCCATTGTTCCGAAGTAACTGAAAAATCGACCAGTATCTCGCCCTGCCCGCTGCCACCTATACCGGACTCATAGTTATGTTCAAGGGTTGCAAGGAGATCGCCTTCAACCTTCGCAGAAAGATGAAGAGTGTCTTGCTCCTTTATTTCATTCGTAAGAAAAGACCAGGGAATTATTCCGCCCGCAGAAAGAGAAGACCGTGAAGAATCGGCAGCCGAAAGCTCTTCAACAATTATACTATTTTGAGATATCTTGATATGTGCATCGACTGAATCAAAATTCCATGTATTCAGTGAAATGCGCTGGGAATATAAATTCACCCGCACCGGCATTCCCGACGAAGAAGTTGAGAATTCTCCTTCAACGATCCCTTTGAGAGAATAATCTGCCGGAATAATGGTGCCAAGCAAATGGGCGATGTCGATATTGTTAAACACTCCCGAGAAAGAGAGGTGTTCCCGATTGGTCACGGTATCGATTTTACAGATCATCCGCTTATTTTGCCGGACAACAAAAGGTAACACTGTAAATTCCTTTCCGGAAGAACGTATAACCGCGTCTGTTTCAAGTGAAGTAATACCGGCAATGTTAAACCGGCGAATATTAAGCCGGCTGCTGGTTTTCAGTTGGGAGAAATCACCCGATATGCGAATACTGCCATTTATAAATCCTTTTCGAATCAGCCGTTCATCTCCGGAGAACAGCAGGTTCATTTTGTCAAGCGGAATATCTTTACAGGTTGCGGTTAAATCTATTACACCTTTTTCTCCTGTCTGTACGAAACCTGACGCGGTAATACCTTCTATTGCAACAAGTGACCCGATGCGAATTGTATCACCCAGTATCTTTCCTGAGGCAATAATCGGAAAAAGTGTATCAGCTATAAATATATTCTCGCCATTGAACTGCCAGGTGTATGGCATAGACTCATCATTACGGAAGAACCGTACCAGGCAGTCGGCATTGAGCTTTCTCCCTTTAAACCGTAACGTGCCGTCAATCTCAGGATTCGGGATAGTGCCGGTAATCGAAGCGGTAAAAAGTGCAGAATCGAGTCTTTGCATATTGGCTCCGGGAACGTTCTGCAGCAACCGGGTAATTATCGGTTTGTACACCTGTGCTTTAAAGTTAATGAAGGGTTGCTCTCTCGTGATGCTATCGATCGTGCCATTGAGAGAGAATACATCACCACGTGTCTGCTTGCTATTGATATGAATCGTTTGCTTTCTTTTAATAAGAAAAAACGTAGGATTACCTAATGAAAGAGTCGAATAGGTAATAGTATTTCCTTTTAATAACAACGTTACCAGCGGATCATTCCCGAGACCGTGTATATTGCCGGTTGCAGTAAATGTTCCGCTGCACCCCGGCAACAGAGTCTCTGCTTTACCGGAGAGTCCGATCGAGAATGAGTAGGCAACCGGTGATTTCTCAAAATTGAGTAATCCGGCAGCACCGATCGAAAGTCCGGGGTATTCACAAAATACCGTATCAATGGTTGCGCTCACTCTATCAAAGCTGCCCTTACCTGCGATCCTCCGAATCGCTTTCTCCCCTATGAAAAATCCTCCTGCTGCAATATCAGCGTCAAATTTTTGAGCATTTCTCTTTTTACGTGCATCCAGCTCAACCCACCCATGCCCGGACAGGCTTTCTTTCAATGATTCAGGCAATCCGGATAATACCTGGGGATCGATGCCGGCAAGTCTCGCTACAAATCTGCTCTCCTGTTCTGATGAAAAACCGGTAGAGCCATGACACAACGCTGTTATCTTGTTCCATTGCGCTGCAACAGTATCAAACGTTACCCGGTTACCCGCAAGTGATACTTTCAGATGGACATCGGAAATCTTCTTTGTTACACCTTCAATTTTTCCGACACCTTTCTCTATGGTAATCACACCGTGTGCATCAATATTATAGGGAAAGGTAGTATCAGAAAATGAAAATTCACACACCCCATCAAGTTTTCCTTTTACGACAGAAAAATTGTGCCACCGAATCGGTTTATCGATGCTCGCTTTATCCAGCCTGATTGAGACATGCTGGGTATTCTTATCCTGAGCAAACACCCCGGTAACAAACAGGTTGCGGCGTCTTGAAGCGAGTTTACCCCTCAGTTCATAGTTTATTGCAGACCCTTCACCCCATATTCGACCGGTAAGCTGTTCACCAACGGTAAAGGAGCCCCCTCGTTTGTCAATAAGATGTATTGTGCAATTTTTCACCAGGAGATGTTCAACGGGAAATTCTGTCATAGAGAATGATTTGTGGGGAACGGGAGTTGTGGTTGTATCTTTTCCCTGGGTCGGGAAAGCAAGCTCAAGCAGTGGATTTACCAAAATAATCTTATTAATACTTTTTCGAATATCACCACGAGAGGCAATAAGTTTGAAAAAAGAGAAGCCTATTTTAATATCCTGAACTTTCAGTGCAAAGGACTGCAGCGGGATAACGATCTTAACGCCTTCAAGGTTCGCAGAAAAGAAACCGATACGAACTTTATCGACGGCAAATGTCCCTCCCACTGCCGGGGAAATATGTTGAATAAGGAGCCGCTCAATATTCCTGTTTTTTTCTAAAGACACCTTTCCTACATACAGTCCGCCTGCCAAAACCAGGACAAGAAAACAGACAGCAATAATCCATTTACGGGGTTTCATCTTTTGCTGACTTACATGAAAATTCTAATTTTTTTTCTTTTAATTCCACCGTGACTTTATCTCTATCATGGATACGGTCATTGAGAAACTCTTCAGCGAGGCGATCTTCCAACAGACGTTGTATAGTCCGACGAAGTGGTCTGGCACCGAGATCAGGATCAAAGCCCTCACTAACGAGGAATTCCTTTGCTTCATCGCTGACAGAAATAGTGACATCACGTTCACTTAAACGGTCTGCCACCTCCTGAATGTGAATATTAACAATTTTCCCAATCTCTTTCTTTCCAAGAGCCTTAAAAACTATCGTCTCATCAACACGGTTAAGAAACTCAGGATTGAATATCCTCTTCAACTCATCCATGACTTTTGATTTCATTCTATCATACTGTGACACATCATCAGATTTACCGAATCCAACGGTTCCGGCTTTTTTCACATCACGGCTACCCGCATTTGATGTCATAATGATGAGCGCATTTTTAAAATTTACATGTCTGCCATAGGCATCTGTTGCGACTCCATCGTCAAGAATCTGGAGCAGAATGTTAAATACATCAGGATGTGCTTTTTCTATCTCATCAAACAAAATTACTGAATAGGGTTTTTTACGGACTTTCTCGGTAAGCTGGCCGCCTTCTTCATACCCGATATATCCTGGAGGAGCACCGACCAGCCGTGAGATGGCAAACTTTTCCATATATTCTGACATGTCAATTCGAATCAATGCATCTTCATTATCGAAAAGAGCTTCGGCAAGGGTTTTTGCCAACTCTGTTTTTCCCACACCCGTCGGGCCAAGGAAAATAAACGAGGCAATCGGACGTTTAACATTATGTAATCCTGCACGGGAGCGTCGGATACTTTTCGCGACTGCTATCAATGCCTCTTCCTGGCCAATGACCCGTTTCCGCAGATCATCCTCAAGGTGCAACAACTTCTTTGATTCCTCCTCCTCGAGTCTGGAAAGCGGTATACCGGTCATTGTTGCGATGACCTCAATAATCGTTGCCTCATCAACCTGCAGCCGCTCCTCTGATTTGGATTTTCGCCAGAGAGCTTTTTTTTCCAGAAGGGAACCTTTCAACCTATCCTGCTTATCGCGCAGTTTTGCCGCCTGTTCGAATTCCTGTTCTTCAACCGATTTTTCTTTTTCACGAACCACTTCATCGATTTCCTTTTCCATTTCCCGAATCTCAGGAGGGATTTCCATGCTTGACAAACGCTTTCGCGCCCCCGCTTCATCGATAATGTCAATCGCTTTATCAGGCAGGAATCGGTCAGAAACATATCTTTCGGACAGTTTCACCGCCTGTTCGATTGCCCGTTCGGAGAAGGTGACTTTATGATGATCTTCATAATTATACCGCAGTCCTCTAAGGATCTGTATCGTTTCCTGAACATTGGGCGGGTCCACCATGATCGTCTGGAATCGTCGTGCAAGTGCTCCGTCTTTTTCAATATATTTTCTGTATTCGTCAAGAGTCGTTGCACCGATACACTGAATTTCTCCACGCGAAAGAGCCGGTTTGAAAATATTCGATGCATCAAGGCTCCCCTCTGAACCGCCTGCACCAACGATTGTATGCAGCTCATCAATGAAAATAATGACATTCTCATTTTTCTGAAGCTCAACCAGCAGCGCTTTCAATCGTTCTTCAAACTGACCACGATACTTTGTCCCTGCAACCATAGATGCCATATCAAGATTTATAACCCGCTTATTCTCAAGGACCTGTGGTATGGTTTTTTCAACAATTTTCTGTGCAAGGCCTTCAACAATAGCAGTCTTGCCGACCCCGGGTTCACCAATAAGAACCGGATTATTTTTCTTACGCCGCGAAAGAATCTGTACGACCCGTTCAATCTCTTTTTCTCGGCCGATAACCGGATCAAGGCGCCCGTCTTTTGCCAACCTGTTAAGATCTCTGCCGAAATGATCCAGAAACGGTGTTTTACTCTTCTCTTTCGAAGGTCCGGCGACACTCTCGCCGCCACGCAGGACCTTGCTGATTTCTTCTTTAACTTTATCATATTCCAGCCCTGCTGCCACCAGTGCATTGGCGGCGGCAGACTCAGTATCTTTCATCAGTGCCAGTAACAGATGCTCGGTGCCAATATATTTGTGCGACATGGACCGGGCTTCATTTGCTGCGATCTCAAGGACTTTCTTAGCCCGCGGGGTAAAGGGAAGCATCTGACCAATCGTCATCATACCACCGGCTGACGTGATCGCCTTTTCAATATTTACCGACAGCTCATCTAAATCAACACCCATGCTTCTCAGCACGGCCACCGCAACACCGTCGCCTTCCTTAACAAGCCCAAGGAGCAGATGTTCAGTGCCGACATAATCATTCCCAAGCCTGACAGATTCCTCACGGGCAATCTGCATCACTTTCTTAACGCGATCTGTAAACATGCCATTCATCATTTTTTCTATCCTCGTTCAAAGATACCAGTGGATACTTTCAGGTATCCAT
>JAUVGS010000472.1 GCA_030593665.1 Chitinivibrionales bacterium
TTTTTTAATTTCTTTTCCATTATACAATATATTTATATAGGATGCCAGTTTCAGTTGGGTATAAATCTAACCCGGCGAAGCCGGATAAGACTCTATAAATCTGAAAAGCTACTAAAAATCGTAGCTTAGTCAGATACAGAGTCTATAAGGCGGCGCAGGAACCTGCAGGGGTGTGAATCAATTCACTTCGTTGGATTAGTAGATTCACCGGGTGAATTTATTTATATTACATCTTAGTCATAACCATATAATTTGTTTATTACCGTCACAAAGGGGGTTTATTATGTTCGATGCTCGTATACGTTTCATGGCTGTTATTTCAATTTTTGTCATCTGTATTGGTACGTATGCCCAGTATGGCCAGTACTCCCAACGATCACTCCTTGAGAAAAGGGTATACTATGTTGCCAACGGGAAGATTGGCAGCGCTATTTACTGGTCAGTACCGGTCGGTACATTCGATTGTACCCTCAACAGATATTTTCCCGGAGAGGACTCGGTGAGTATTGAAGCGGCTATTAATTTTGCGATGCTCTCCAGCGGGTATGTTGAAGGGAAAGGGTATGGCTCCAGGGGGAAAACTTCGGCTGAGGCTCAGTTTGTTATTCAGGATAGCGAAGGTTTGAAAGAACTCGACCTTTCGGATATCGACTATGTGTATATGAACGGAGGGAAGGTTAAGCCGAAAAAAAGTGCTGCGTGCCCTTTGATTCTTAAATGCGAAGGGAATCAGTTTACGATCAGGCGCATGAAGATCATGATCTGGCTTTATGATAAAAAATTTAAAGAGCTGAAACACTCAAAAGATATTGATATGATCACGGCTTTTTCTTTTACAAAAGAAGGAGCCTACCGTGCGCTGAAAGCACAGAGATCCGGACAATAGAATAGATTATAAAGTTACTCAATGCAATTACGCGGACTAATAGTAGAAGAGCGGAAGAATTATTATCATGTTGATACTGAGAAAGGAATTATCCGCTCTTTGCTGAAAGGCGTCCTGAAAAAGGAACGCAAACGTCTCTTTGTCGGCGATTTTGTAACTATTGAGATTTATAATTCAGACATCCCTGAAGGGATTATACGCGAGTTACACCCCCGTAAAAACATCCTGCAGAAACCTTCAGTTGTCAATATTGATCAGGTAATCCTTATCCTTACCTTGAAAAGTCCTCCCTTAGACCTTGCCTTTGTTGACCGGTTTCTCTTTTCCATGGGAGTATTAGCTTTTCCTGTGCATATCGTGTTTAATAAAGGTGACCTGCTTACCAACGGTGATACTCAATCGCTCTCTGCATTAGTTGCCTATTATACACAATTGGAATACCCCTGCCTGCAAACCTCTGCATTGACAGGTGAGAACATTGACCGTCTTGTGGAACAGTGCCGGGAGAGCTTGTCAATCTTCGCGGGCCCGTCCGGTACCGGTAAGAGCACTATTCTTGCCGCCATTTTTCCCGATCATCAGTTTCGTATCGGGGATCTTTCAAAGAGTACCCATCGGGGTGTACATACCACGACACACATAACCCTTCTAAAATTGGCCGATAGCGGTCATATTGCCGACACCCCGGGGTTTTCGTATATGCAACTGCCGCAGGTTGACGAAAAAGAGGTGGCGGCATACTTTCCGGAAATCGCCGCTGAGCAGGGTGCGTGCAAATTCAACGATTGCATTCACGAGAACGAACCGCAATGTGCTGTGAAACAGAAAGTTGCAAGCAAAGAGATATTACCGTCCCGGCATGAAAATTATCTGAAGATTTATCATACAATGCGGGAGAAACGGCGGGAGTACAGGGAATCCTCGTAATGATACCGTTTAGTACCTTAGAAATAATTTTCTGCCATTTCTTACCCTCAAGGGGCACAATGTGGCACAGGGTGCCCTTCAGGGTAGAAAATTATTTCGTGAAGGTACTTACTTGTAGTTTATCTGCGTTTGGCTAGTAAGATTCTACGTAAGCGTTCATCGGTTCAAGGAGTCAGGGTTGAAACAAAAATTAAAAATCTAAGACCGGGTAGAAATTCTTAAATCGTGATCAGCGAAGCTGTGGTCATAATCGTGATCGAAAGTAAACAAAAAAATCCGAAGCAGATAGCCTGCGGTTGTATCTTTATACCGATTACGAGTTATAAGAACATTTTGTTTTAAAACTATTTATACCTTAAATCTCACTCGCCATGGTTAGCTGGTTAAATATCTTTAACTTTATTTTAGATAATAGTATATTATTTATCAAGATATGAAAATATCCTCAATGAATGTTTTATCAGGGGATAGTGGAAAGAATTCAGGACAAGCAATAGTTAGGCGATGATAAATAATAACAAAGCTTGACTTTATTAACAGAGGAGATTAGAAATGGGAAGAATAGTAGCAACGATTGATATTGAGAACATTTCAGAGTCAGGCGCGACAATGAAGCTGGATGCTCTTGTTGATACAGGCGCGAGTTATGTTACATTGCCACATGCTGGGAAGGAACGCTTTGGGAAATTCGATTCAGACGAGACGGTAGAAC
>JAUVGS010000381.1 GCA_030593665.1 Chitinivibrionales bacterium
CAATAGCTTGATTAGAAACTATCCATGATTTGCTAAGCTGCCGGCTTGAGTTTTTGAAAGGCGATATACAGATCATATGAGCTCTGAAGATTCATCCAGAGTGGGAACCTTCCCTCGCCCGCTCAATAACATCCTGCACCACAAGGCCGGCAAGGATAAACCCGAAGGTACCGGTTATATGCACAACAGAGCCGTTAATCTGCTTTTTTGCACTGCACCACTCGTGGGTTAAGGCAGAGTCATCCTCAGCATTCTGAACGGAATCGGGACAGACACAATCCCCGGTACCGCAGTCGATGGTTCCTTCAAATTGCTCAAGCGGTTCTTCATCACTGTAGACGCAGGTAAAATTATCTGAAAAACCCCGCCTGCGCAGCCTTTTACGCACAAACCGTCCCAGCCGGCACTTCTGGGTTTCCCATATCGAGCTGACCTTGATATTTCTCGGATCAAGCCGGGCCGAAGCGCCGAGCGCCGAAAACAATGTTGCTCCTGATTCAGACGCTCTTATCATGAGTTCAACTTTACTGCTCAGACTGTCTATAGCATCAATCACATAATCATATTCTGAAAAAGTGAATGAATCACCGGTGTTTCGATTATACAATTTCTGGAGTGTGGTAATTGACGCGTCCGGATTGATCTCAGCAAGCCGTTTTGCCAGTTCGGTAACTTTAACCTTCCCCACGGTTGACGGCAGGGCCTGAACCTGGCGGTTGATATTTGTGACGCAGATACAATCGGAATCAACAAGGGTCAGATTACCGATACCGGATCGAACCAGCGCCTCTGCACACCAGCTACCTACCCCGCCGACCCCCAGAATGATGACATGGGTGTTGTGTAATTTTTCAACACCACTGTCTCCAGCCAGCAGGTGCAGACGGTGAAAAGCGGGTGGTGTTTTTTTCATATCCCCTCAAATAACTTTACTTAATGCATTTAATAAAAAGCCTGTTGTGGTTGATTAGTCTCTATATACCTCTCCAGTGATGATCCAAAAATATTTACTTGGCAAGCAGCAGTTTTTCAGTAAAAAACCTGTTATTACAGGATGTTTTTATCAGATACCACCCGGTACTATAGTCGTTTTTGTTCAAATGAATAGTATAAACCCCTGTGAGTGTAAATCCATTTAAAAGTGACTGTATAAGTTTGCCTGACACCGAATATAAACCAAGCGCAATATCCACCGGATTTGATATTTGTATTTGAAAAGTCGATGAATGAGGAGAATAATGTAAAGAGAAATCGGAAAAAGCATTGCCTGATATTAGATGAATTATCTCAGAAACATCCTGTGTTATTTTCCATTCATCATCATATTGGTCAGCCCAGGTTATAATGTTATCAGCTATTTTGCTCGTGTCGAGTTTATTGTAGCCGAGGTCAAGGTCCTGCGACGGGGTCAGTGATGTAATGCCATCAGGAAGATTAGTCAGTTTGTTGTGTGAGACATCAATAGCAACCAGATCCGAGCATTGGCCGAGTTCCCCGGGAAGTGAGGTAAGGCAATTACGGTGCAGCCAGAGAATATCCAGGTTGGTTAGATTGCCGATTTCTGGCGGGATGCTTTCAAGCTTATTATCCTCACAATATAATCCCATTAACGAGACCAGATCGCCGATTGTAGACGGCAGGCTTGTAAATGAGTTGCGGCTCAATTTCAATTTCTTGATCTTGCTCAGATTTTTGATATTATCCGGAAGTGTGGTAAAATTGTTATCCTCAAGATAGAGGTTAAGCAGCTCAGGCAGGTCACCTATTTCATCGGGAACAATGGATAATGCATTCTTCTGCAGATAGAGAAACATCAGTTTATTCAAATCTCCGATAGCCGACGGGATACTTGAAAGACTATTATTCGTTAAATCAATATAAATGAGCTCTGTACAATTACCGATTTCATCGGGAAGGGAAGTTAATTGATTTTCTTTAAGGTACAACTTCATTAAAGCGGTGAGGGTACCGATTTCTTTCGGGAGTGTCGTGAGGCCCTTTGATTCCAATGCGAGAGAATCAATTCTGTTTTGTACATTTTTATTACTTACCTCTTCAACAGTGAGTGAAGAGAGTCCATTGGCATCAAGAATAGCCTGTACAGCGAGCGAATCCTCTTTGTAACTTTGTGAAAAAGTTAAGGTTATAAGAAAAATGGTGAAAATTAAGGCACACTGGTATGTCCTATTCATAAGACCCCCCAGAAAGAGTGATGATGAATCAATTAACAGGTTCTATCTGGTAATTTACTCTAACAATGTAGATTAATCAATATAAAAAGAAAAAAAGTGAGGTTTGTGAATTATTAAAAAAGATGAGTGGTAATTGCATTATAATGACCATCTGCTTATATGAGAAAATAAATAAGCGTACAGCAGTCCCTTGCATCCATTTCTCAAGGATGCCTCAACCTTAATCATCAAAACAGTTTAGAGCGCTGAGGCGCGGCTTTTTTTGCTGCCAATGGAAAATGTGCCCGCGACTTCAGTTCCGGCATAGATTATACCAACATTTTCAGAATCATCATACCCTACATCGAGGTTGGTAGGCGTAATATCAGTATGGTTTTTTACCTCCTGCAGCATGCTGGAATAGTCGAGCCGTTTCATGGCTCGTCGCCATTTAGAAACTTTTCCCCTCAGAATTTGAAAAGTGACCTGCATCAATCCCCCCTTGGATATTATTAAATATAGACAAAAATATCGCTATTAGGGTAAAAATATCACTTTTACGACACTGTAATTTTATGTGGGTACATACTATGGTAACGTGTATTTAGTACCTTACAGATTACTTTCTTGTTTTTTAGGTATTGGTTACAAATTTATTTGTTACAATACTTTATTCCGAATGTTTTCTTCGGTTAGAAAGAAATCTGATAAGGAACTTACTTGCGGGTTTATCCCACGTTAGTACCTTAGAAATTATTTTCGTGAAGGTACTTACTTGCAGTTTATCTGCGTTAGGAGCTGTCGTAATAGTCTCTGAGGACAAAAAAAAGGAGGTAACATGAAGATTATCCCTGTGGGCAAGTACGATAGCCCCTAGATAACATTATGTAGAAGCAGAATGGTCATTCCCATGCCCCATCTGCTTAACATACTGTTAT
>JAUVGS010000145.1 GCA_030593665.1 Chitinivibrionales bacterium
CAGCGATATTGTCAGTCCACTGTATGTTGTACGCACGGTCAGGCTCCCATTCCTCACCGCCATTCGGTGATGTCACTCTGATATACGAACCTGCATTAACATCAATCTCCTCCATAACCGGCATCTTATTTCTAGCGGTTACAGTAAGATAAATTATCGGTTCACTCGGCGGAACATCCACGGCAAGAGTAGCGGATGAACTCCCGGAAAGTATCTGTGACGCCAGAATACCGCTTGCATCACTGTATAAACAGACCCGCCCGTCAATGGCAGTGCTAAAGGAAATCTGAATATCCTGCTGACCGGCGCCTACTGATTGCGGATGCGTTACCGTTAAGGGTTCGGGGGTATTGGTAAATACCATAAGGGATGGATCGCCGAAAAGATGCCAGGTAAGGAACGTATTATTGTCATTACCGTTATCGAGCATTTTACATTCACCGTTGTAAACAATACCGCCGACGGAAATATAAGAATCCTCACACAGAAGCCGAACCATCTCTTTCTGCGCATGCTGCGGCGGCACCCAGGCCACGGCGATGGTGGAACCCAGGAAGGCCATTGCACCTTTCCCCGAACCACGTGTCCATGCTTCGGCTAAACATTGCCCGCCGGAACCGAATTGTCCATTAAAACATGCTACCGAAGTGATTACCGGAAGCATATCACCGTTAGTCAATGCATCGACATCCGTGTTACTATAGCCGGTAGTTCCCCAGACTGTTTTACTGCCATGGCCCATATAATTAATCCAGCCACGGCCATCGTTGAGTGCTGAAGTCAACAGTGCTTTGGAGGCTGCGGGATCGTAAATTTGATCTACCTCAGTGTAGTTATACGCAAGCATCATATCACGGAAATCATCCATCCATTCTTTATCCGTAGGAGTACCGTCTGAACTTGCAATGCCGGCCCCTTTATGATACCACTCGCCACTTGCATCGGGATTCATCTCATAATTCAGAACCTTATTCACCATCACTGTTGCCTCTGCGGATGACTCGACACTGAGCCTGCCGATAAAAGCATCGGGATACAGATCACTTCCGGCAAGGAGAATATAAGAAGGATCGGAAAGGCCTCCACCTGCTGAAATAGAAGGGATATCAGCAGCATCTCCCACGAGCAATACATAGGCAATGTCCTCAGTATCATATTTATTCTGGATAAATGTTTTTAGAGTCGTGGTTCCGCTGCCGCCGGTTTCTGTTGGATATTCATACAAATCTGTTCTAATTCCCTTTTTATTTTTCCAGGCAACCAATGGACCGACAGCACTTTTATATGATGCAGCAGAAATCACTATCATAGCATCCCCGTCAGGAATAGGCGTATACCGTGAAGAATACTGCTGGTAGTTCAGAAAATGTTTCTGATACATCTTATTAAATGCCTCACTGGTTATACCTTTCTTTTTAATAAGCACATTGTGGGTAGAAATACCACCCGGCTTTACTTTTACCGTGATTGATTCAGCGACCCTTACAATTCCCTTCGCAGGATTATATTGAAACGGCTGGAAATACACAACAAGTCCACGCATATCACGTAAAATGTATGGCGTTCCCAACTTTACATTTGTTTCGGGAAAATAAGTATTCTGAGAATATATCTCTTCAAATTCATACGGTATATCAGCCGGATTCTGATTACGGAATATAACACCTCGTGAAGGAAGATATCGAGCTACGCTCAACTCCTTATAGGTCACATTAACTACCTCATATTCCATCGCTGCGTTATCAGGAATAATGATACTTTGTGCATAGTATGGTAATGCCGGATATCCCTTTTTGTCAATGTAAACAGCATTGTTTATCGCGATATAGGAACAGAGTTCCCCGCTAACGAAAACATCCTTAATTTCATATTTCGGCAATGAAAAGTTCAGGATTATATCCTGACCGCGATCTTCAATCAGACGTATATGTTGTTCAGCGAACGTGTTAAAAATAATAAACACAATAAGCAAAACAACTCCGATTAAATCCCTTGATTTTATCTTAAGCATATCTCCTCCAGGTCAGATGTTTGACAAACCTGTTTTTAACATAATATAGAATAGTATTGAATTTATTCATAATATATAACCATTTATACGCAAAATGTGTACCACATTCGAATTATCGATTTTGTACTGAAAAAGCCAACTATACTAACATAACCGTCCCATATCCGGGACTGGAGTCTCAGTTTTGGGACGGTTTGACGACCGGTGTTTAAACAGGGCTATAATAAAGGCAGATAGTCAGTTTATCCATTTACGCGCCTGTGGTGGGGACAGGGTTAGCCGGCCCCGCCCTTTCTTTATTTACTGCTGCGATTTACAAATACTATTCGAACGCGAGCGAAATAATGCAAGAAACTCACTGGCATCTTTCTTTGCAAATGCCTGGTCTTTATATCCGGTTACTGTCAATTCAAAATATAACCCGTTAAAGTGAGCATATACACATATCCCACTGAGAACATCACTTGCACAAACTTCTTTTGAATCAAACCCGTCAATTGTAATATTTGCACCTGTCTGTTTTACCTGCTCAAGGTATAGTGATAAAGCTTTATCCGGCGATACAATATCCATAATCATAGCATCATACATTCTCCCGTCTTTATGCTTCATCCGCTGGTATATACCATGTTGCAAACCGTGTTTATTATAAATCACCGCACCACCATCAATCAGGTCGTAAAGCCGAATAGTATCAAATACCTGAAAGCCGTCCGGCATCTCGGTCCAACCCTGCTTTGCCTCTATTCTGAAATAATGCGACAAAGAATCCATGGGGATGCTTCTACTTTCAGGGGACAAATTATCGCCTAATACAATAGAATAACCCCATAGCAGCAACGCTACACTAAAGATTCTGATATTTACAGACATTTTATGTTTCCTCCATTTCCACCACGAAGTAACTATTGGTACGCCTGCTATAAATATATTTCAAGCCGCGAACGGCCACTATCATCCTGGAATAAAGGTGAGAAATGAAACGGTGATACTATTCACTCAACCCTTCAGCAATCCTCTGTGAGAGTTCTCCTACTGAATAAGGTTTCTGGATAAATCCCAATACTCCCTCGTCCAACAGATGACGGGTCTCATCGCTCAGGCTGTAACCGGAGATAAGGAATGCTTTAATCGCAGGGTTAATTTTTTTCATAGCAAGGAAAGCCTCTTTACCACCCATTCCCGGCATTATCATATCGAGAAGAATAAGATCGACCTCCTGCCATGATTTTTTATAGAATTTGACCGCCTCCCTGCCGTTTCTACAGGCATGAACGGAGTATCCCAGTTTTTTCAGTACTTTCTTAAGAGTATCACGCACAATATCCTCATCATCAACGACAAGGAGCCTGGCCTTACCGATAACCGTCATAACAGACGTATCTTTCCTTACAATTGGGTGTTTCGTGGGATCGTGCAAAGGGAAGTAGAGCGTAAACGCAGAACCGTTACCCTTTTTACTATTCACCGTAATCGCCCCCTTATGAGTTTCAACAGTGCCATATACTGCTGCGAGTCCCATGCCGGTACCTTTGCCTGGTTCTTTTGTTGTAAAAAACGGCTCGAATATGTGCTTCTGAGTTTCCTCATCAATACCAACACCATTATCAGAGACCCGAATACGAACATATTGTCCGGAGGGAATGGTAAGGGATTCCCGTTCACATATCTCTTCGGTTAAGGCTTTTGCCTTTGTTGAGATGGTAATCACGCCACCGTCGGGCATGGCATCGCGGGCATTGATAGCAAGATTGAGCAGGGCATTCTGGTATTGTCCGGGATCGCCCACAACAACAGGCATATGTGTTTCAAGCTCTTTCCTGATCCGGATACTTTTATCTATACTATGTTCAAGGAGTGATATTACATCATCAATTATCGAATGAATATTAACCGGAATGGATTGATATTTCCCTTTACGGGCAAAGGTTAACATCTGTGCAGTAAGATGTGATGCACGACGTGCTGCCGTAACCACGATATTCGCCATCTCTTGCAGCTCTTTGTTTTCGTTCAAGCTGGATTTAAGCATCTCAGCGCAGGTGAGAATGCCGGTCAACTGGTTGTTAAAATCGTGGGCAATACCACCGGCAAGCTGCCCGATTGCCTCCATTTTCTCGGAACGGCGGAGATGCTCCTGGCTTTCCCTGAGTTCTGCGGTCCGTTCATCAACAAGCTGCTCAAGATTTTCGTTGAGCGAAATAATCTCCTGCTCAGTCTGCTTTCTTTGAGTGATATCAGTAGCTATAAGTGTTAACGCTTCAACCTGGTTATCCTGTTTAATCGGTCCTACATGGACATCATACCACCGTAAAATTCCATCAACACTACGATTACGTGCCTCGAACTTATCTGTTTCTCCCGTAGTAACCACTCCGGCAAAGACCTCCCTAATTCTGCTATGAAATTCTTTCTCAGCGAAATCATAAATGGTCCTGCCAACGATTTGCTCATTGGGGATACCACTGATCGGGTGGTTGACAAATTGTATCACCCCTTCTGCATCAACATTTAGAATAACATCCGGCACATGTTTAACCATTGAATGCCATTTCTCCTCAGACCCCTGCATCGCCTCCTTTATCTTCTTACTGATGGAGATATCCTGAATGATCATAATTGAAGTAATATCTAAATTCGGATAGGCACAGGGAGAAAGGGTAAGTAAGAGAATCTTCTCCTTCTCATTAACAGTCACCTGCATTTCATGGGCATCATATTTCTTATCCGTTTCAAAGTCCGATATAAACTCACGTATCGGGGTATTCTGCACGATACCTTCAGTTTCAAAAATCGCAGACGCAGCCCTGTTAATCTGGGTAATGCGATTATCACCACTTAATAGAATTATACCACGGTCAATATGTTCAAAGAGATGGGAAAAGGTCTGTTCAAGCTGCTGATAATCACCTAAAAGAAAATTATACTTCTTCATCGCAATAAAAATCGCAATGGTGAAAAATATGGTACTTGAAGAGGCAAGGGGAAAGGTGGCATACTTTTGAAAAAAATCCGGCATAATAAGGTTTGTTATAGAACCAACAACCAGCATTGCGGCATTACCAAAAAAAAGCGACCGGGAAATAACGTATACTTTATCATTCTCCGTTTTTCGCATTGCAATAAAAAGCCGGATGCCGGTATAGGCAACGACAATAAACATGAGGATACCAAAAGTAAAGTGGAATACACCGGGAACAGCAGCCCGTCCCCACGGGGCTTTCAAGTACCCTTCATAAAACATATCGGTAAAAAGACACAGAGGTACAAAGATAAAAATGAATAAAAAGGAGATATAATAAACAGCATCATTTCGTATACCGAGAATGCGAAGAATAAAATTTATAAGAAGGAATGGTAAGGGTGAAAAAAACAGGATGCCAAATCGTAACGCGGGAATTATCCATGATTCCTGCATAGGTGACCAGAAAAAAATTGCGTCATGGATTATATAGAACATTAAAAAATGAATAAAGAGAAGGCAGGCATTATTAACCGAGTCATGTCGCTTCTGTCCGATAACAAAGGTAAGCAGGTGTACATTTGCCAATAAGGCAATAGCGGGAAAAATCATCCAGAAGGTCATAGTGCATGCCTGTTAAAATGACAGGGATACCAGAACTATTACAGTCAAAGCATCAGTAATAATTTTTAATCCTATGAGGTAATTGCAAAAGTCGAAAAATAAGAGTAATCTTTCAGACGATGGCCTTTTTTCAATGTTTTTGTAAGGACGTTTCATGAAACGTCCTTACTTTTACAATTACCTCCTATAATAAGTATACATTGGTTATAAGAAACACGCAAAGGATTCTACGCTATTCAACTAATTCCAGAACTTCAGCTATTTTTTGAGATATCTCAGCTTTACGGAAAGGCTTCTGAATAAATCCTTTTGCACCGGCTGCAAGGAGGTCACGGGCCTCACCATTTATATGGAATTACTCATCGGGGATATCAATATATCTG
>JAUVGS010000082.1 GCA_030593665.1 Chitinivibrionales bacterium
CATCAGGACATTTCTTTCCAACGCTGAGGTACAAAATGGCTCCATTCTCAACGTCCCATGCGGTTTCGGCCGTTTTACCGACCTCATCACTGCCTTTAACACGAAGATTCTTTTCTTTGATCTGCATCCTAAAATGGTGGATAGATGCAAAGAGCAATTTAACACACAAGGCCATGCCTTCTGTAACGGTTCGATCAGAACCCTTCCGTTTAAAAACAATTCCTTTTCTGCTGTAATGTCCATCAGGTTTTTTCACCATTATTTTGAGAAAGAGGATCGGCTTGATATGCTGCGGGAGTTACAGCGGGTAACGAAAAAGTACGTTATCCTCACTTACTATAATAAAACGGTTTTTCACACTGTTGTCAAGAAATTGAATGACCGCGGTCACAAGATACTGATGCTGCGGAAAAAGGATTTTTACGGGGAACTGCATGCGGCAGGATTTAAACCAATACTTGAAAAAACAGTGATTCCTTTTTTGCATGCACAGAGATTTTTATTATTAGAAAAAATATAGTAACCGTTCAGGGGTTCAGATGTTCTGGGGTTTAACGTTTTGCAATTTGCATTGATAATTTTTCATTGTTCAGAGGTTCAGCCAACCCTTAATCATTCTTCTCTTCTTTCGCCACCAGTAATAAAAACCAAAGAACCATTGCCACCGGGCAACGCCTTTGTTTTTATCACAGTAGATGTTAAAAAACGCAGGTCGGCATTCCCCCCAGTAAAGCCTTCCGATATCACGCACACGGCTAAACGCCGACAATCGTTTTTTTACCTGACAGCGGTTTAGGTCAATCAACACAAGTCGGTGCCGGTCACCATCTCCACTCAGTAAGAAATTTGTCAGATTACAGTCACGGTGTCTCATACCGGAATCATGCATACGGGTAATATACTCAGCCACAGCCTGCATCAACGAGTGAATATCATCCTTGCGGTCAGGATGGTAATAAAGATACTGGTTTATCTTCAGGCATGGATCAATCGCTTCCGTAATGAAGTAGCTTTCTAAAACAGCCCTTCCCTTTTTCCTTTCTAAATACACCAACGGTTGCGGGGTGTCGAGGTTATGCTCTATAAGATGCCGGGAGGCTTCAAATGAACGACGCGCCTTGGATTTTTTAAAAGGCTGTACCAGACGCATCATTACATTTCGCGGCACACACTTTTTAACCGCAATCAAAGAAAACGGCAATCCTGATCCTTCTGAAAGAGGAACCGAATACACACTATTCGATTTTTTTTTCAGGATAACGGCATCGGGTGAGTTTTCATTAAGGACAGCATCGAAATGCTTCTTTACATAATCAATAAAATCAGGATTTCCAAACCCGGAAAAGTCATTATGGGAAAATAATACGCATGAATCAAAGTATGATGGTTTCAGTGTGGTGTTGATATCTACTTGCATAGTAATTGCTATGACCGGTCACTGAGTTGATCGTTCCGCAATGATTTCCCGGATGGAATTCCACAAGGTATCCAGCAGATCCTCTTCACCCACCCGTGTAATTTCTATTCCCTGCTTGAACAGTATACCGATACCTTTCCCGCCGGTTATACCGACATCAGCTTCCCGTGCTTCCCCCGGGCCGTTAACAACACATCCCATGACCGCTATTTTTATCGGCTGTGTTATTCCCGCAACCATATCCTCAACCTTCTTTGCAAGTGAAGCAACGTCAATGTCGGTTCTGCCGCAGGTGGGGCAGGCAATAACGACAGGACCCTGTGCAAGGTCAAGTGATTTGAGTATCTCCTTTGCAACAAAGATTTCTTCTATCGGATCTCCGGATAAAGAAACACGAATCGTATCGCCGATACCTTCTGCGAGCAGAATACCGATACCGACACTGGAACGTATCGCACCACTGCGGACCGTCCCGGATTCGGTAATGCCAATGTGCTGAGGATAATTGCATTTCTGCGCCAGCAGGCGGCACGCCCCAACCGTGGTAAGAATATCAGCGGCTTTTATCGAAAGTATAATATCTTCAAACGAAAAACGTTCCATCATAGCAACATAGCCGAGCGCACTTTCTACAAGCGCTTCTGCGGTCGGGCCGCCATATTTTTTCAGCAAACGCTCTTCTAACGACCCTGCATTCACGCCGACTCGCATGGGTATTCCAGCCTGTTTTGCAGCATCGACAACCGCTTTCACACGATCCTCCGAACCGATATTGCCGGGATTAATCCGTACCTTGTCGGCCCCGGCTTCAATCGCAGCAATGGCAAATTTGTATTGAAAATGAATGTCTGCAACAAGCGGTACTTCAGTCTGCCTGCGTATCTCAGGAAATGCTTTCGCTGCATCTGAATCAGGAATGGCAACACGGACGATCCGGCATCCCGCTGAAACGAGCTGTTCAATCTGCGCAAGCGTTGATCCGATATCAGTCGTATGCGTATTGGTCATGGACTGGATAACAACGGGTGCACCGCCGCCAATCGGCACGTTGCGAACTGTTATCGGACGAGTTTGTTTTCTGGTAATCATATGCCTTTATAAAATACAGTAGGGGTTCAACATATTGAACCCCTACTGTATAAATAGATCATATTTTTAATTTGAGTCGATTTATTTTGCCTGCACAACCATTGAAATCCGCGTACCGTTCTGGCCGGTTACTGCCAGGCTGCCGCCTCCGGAAGTCATTTTAAAACCATCGCTCTTTGAACAGAATCCATTGGCATTTCCCTTATACTGAACATCCGCCTGAAGAAGCTGACACTGATCGTTCCAGCCACGTTCATGGACAGTAACAACACCCGGCATGGATTTCAAGGTCCGTACCACGGCATTCTTTGCCCTGAATGTGCTGACACCCTTGATCGATACGATGAGCGGTACACCATTATTGATCTGTTTGTTCCAATCCTCTATAATGGCGTCAAGCAGATTCTTGGCAGCCTTTTTCGATGCCGCATTGATTGCCATGGTCCCGGCCGTGTTCGGACTGATATGGACCTTGGCTCCATGGGCATCACCCGAAGCGATAATTCTCCCTGTCGTACAGTTAATCGCACGCAGCGTCACATCCGCCTGCACCGATTTCATCCCGCCAAGATTATACGAGATATTCTCTGCAACCCGGCTGACTGCATTACCGGTTATGATCACTTCTGCGCCATGCATCATACCAATTGAAGCTGCACCTGCTGCATCACCGGCAAGACTGGCCATCTTCTTTTCCGAGTTTCTTATCGAGGCCACAATGGAAGGATCAACAATATCAAAATCATAGGGACTCTTCAGGAATTTGATAATCGCATTCTCTGCTGCGCGGTTAGTCGGCTCTTTATTACCTATATTGCTCTCCTTGATAATCACCATAACCTTTGGTTTTTCCATTGACTCCAGAAGGATATGAAATGCAGCAAGATCTTCATGCATAGTTGAGCGTGAAATTACCGCCTTTATTTTAATTTCATGCACTCCGTCTGCAGCTTTAGTCTTTGAGATGACATCATATTTCTTTACCGCACCCATTGTCTTGGTAATGATCATATCGCGTTTCATCATGAAGTTTTCTATCTCGGTCTGTGATAGCAGCACAGTACCAATGCCTTTTTCCACGGCATCCCGTTTTGCGGCCATGAGTGCTTCAGCCTCGTTACTCCCGCGACCGAGCCCTTCAATAACAATGTCACCTGTTTGATCTCCCTGAGCAAAAAGTGCCGCTGAAAAAAAGACACCTAAAACAACTGCCAGGCGTGAAAAAATTCTCAGATGCATGTGTTTCCTCCTGAAATTAATATTCATATACCGTTACAATTTTAAAATATACATATAGGTGTATTAATTCTATAATATTTTACACAGTTTTTAAAGAATTGTTATAATAAAAATTTATTTCGTTCTTTGTTCGACACTAAGTGCATGGTGCACAAATTTTTCAGCACGTGCAAAACGGGACACATACGGTGCAATCCGCTTTAACCCATTTTGTGTCACCTCTGCAACAGAGAGCCGTTTTATAAAGCTTTCAACCCCGAGCGGTGACGCATACCGAGCCGCCGATCCGGTAGGCAGCACATGATTCGTGCCGATAAAATAATCGCCCAACGCCACCGGCGTGTATGGGCCAAGAAAGATTGCCGCTGCGTTTCGAATTTTTTTCAGGTCCTGCTTACAGGTTTTCGTCATTATCTGAAGATGTTCGGGTGCGAGTATATTTATAAAATCGATGGATATAGCCCGATTCTTCGCAACAAAAAGACTGATCGCATGTTTTGGAAGTCTGGTAAATACTTTCTTTACCGGAGAGGTTTCAATCTCTTTGACCAGCGCTTTTTGAACCTGCTGTGCATACCGCCTGTTTTCAGTCACACACACTGCTGTTTCATCCCCGGAGCCATGCTCTGCCTGCGAAAGCAGGTCAAGGGCAACCCACGTTGGATCGACCGAACTGTCAACCAGCACCGCAACCTCACTCGGGCCGGCTACTGAATCAATATCCACCGTGCCATATACCATCCTCTTCGCCGTTGCGACATAGCTGTTGCCCGGACCGACAATTTTATCAACCGCCGGAATGCTCCTTGTTCCATAGGCCAATGCACCGATTGCCTGGGCCCCGCCAATCTGATAGACCTCCTCTACCTTTAACATTTTTAAAACATACGCAATAAGAGGATCAAGCTCATCACGGGGCGGGGTGACCGCAACAATTTCTTTGACGCCCGCGATCCGTGCCGGAATCACATCCATAAGCACTGTTGAAGGATAGGCAGTATGCCCACCCGGAATATACAATCCCACCCTGTCAAGAGGACGTACTATCTGGCTGAGCGTTCCCTCAGCAGTTTTAATAGAAAATGCCTGTCCCTTCTGCCGGCTGTGATAGGTTTTTATCCGCCTGGCTGCTTCCTTTAAGGTTGTTTTTAGCGGTGCCGATACCTTCCCTGCCTGTCGGGCAATATACTCAGGACGCAGTCTCACTGTTTTGGCAGACACACTTTTCTTGTCAAATTTCTTTGTATATGCGAACAATGCTCTGTCGCCCTGATCCTGTATATCAGACAACACTTTTTCAACGGCACGCTGCACTTGTTCATTTTTCGCTATACGAGCCCTGATAATACGCTTAATTAATCTGGTTCCATCAGAAGAACCTATCTCAACAAGAGGAATTGTCACCGGTTTTGCCATTATATCTCCATTACTATAATATGTTGTTTGAATTGTATATAAAATAATATTCTTCACCGGTTACTCTATTCATAAACTATAACAAATGTAAGCGCCTGTGCCGTTTTGTAAAAATGATCGGCTATAATCATGTATACCAAAATCTGCATTTTTCATATAAACTCAACCCCTGATTTATATTGACAGGATTACTAAGTAATAAGTATTATTATGATTTACGAAACATTATGATATAATATCACCACAATGAGAATAAACATAATCCATCAGAAATTTCTCCTCAGAGTATGCGGCTTATTTCTTCTTCTCGCCGGTATCAATGCACAAGCCGGTACAGATATCCCTCCACTGATAAGCAATGGCGTTCTTGACCTCCGCTCCTGGGACTTTGCAAACGAAAGTACCGTGCCTCTCCGTGGTGAGTGGGAGTTCTACTGGAACAGCCTGCATAAACCTGAGTTATTTAACAATGTCCAACCGCCGGTTAAAACAGGTTATCTACATCTCCCCGGCCTGTGGAATGGATATAAAGTTGATGGCAAGAAACTTCCCGGCTCAGGGTATGCTACCTATCGATTAACTATCCTGTTACCGGAGAATATGCAAAAACCGCTCGCATTGAAATTTCCTACCGTTAATACCGCCTTTACTTTTTATATAAACAATAATAAAATAACCGGTAACGGACTTCCTGCAACTGCCAGAAAGCAGTACGTTGCCCGGTACCTTCCTCATGTTGCCTCATTCATGCCGGACAATGATACCCTTAATCTTGTCATGCACGTTGCTAATTTCTCAGATGCAAAAGGAGGTCCCTGGAAAACCATACTGCTCGGCAACGAGTCCTATATCCGGGAACGGCGGGAACGCAAAATAGCATTCGAGCTTTTTCTCCTGGGTTGTATATTGATTATTGCCATACACTATCTCACTATCTACCTCCACCGGAAAAAAGACAGCGTTTCGCTTTATTTCAGCCTTTTCTGTTTCAGTATCGCTTTACGCACCCTGGTAATCGGTGAGCGGTATCTTCACCATATACTACCGCAGGTCCCATGGGAAATCATGCGCCGGGTTGAGTTCTGGACCATGCACTTTCCTACGGCTCTTTTCTGCCTCTTTATCTATCATCTCTATAATGCAGAATACCCTAAGAAAATTATTAAAGCCGTTGTCATTACGGCACTTGCATTTGCCGGCCTTGTTCTGATTATCCCGGCGCCATTTTTCACCTATACGGCACTACCTTTCGAAATATTTATCCTTGCGGCTGCCGGTTATATTGTCTATGTCGTTATTCGAGCTATTCAAAACAAGCGTGAAGGAGCGTTTGTTATACTCCTGGGATGTATAGTCCTGTTCATGACTCTTATAAATGATATCCTCTACGACAACTCTATCATTCAAACGGTGCGCCTGATACCTGTCGGATTATTTTTCTTTCTCTTTTCTCAGGCTATCCTTCTGTCAAAACGTTCAGCCAATGCCTATACAAAAATTGAAAACCTCTCCGCACATCTTTCAGAAATGAATGAATCGCTCAAACGCTTTGTTCCCTATGAATTTCTCCAATTTCTTGAAAGAAATAATATTGTCGAAATCAGACTGGGCGACCAGGTACTCAAACGTATGACAATCCTTTTCTCGGATGTGCGCTCCTTTACTACTATCTCTGAAAAGATGACCCCGCAGGATAATTTTAATTTTATTAACAACTACCTTGAAAAAATCAGTCCCGCAATAACACAAAACAACGGATTTATAGATAAATATGTCGGTGATGCCATCATGGCACTGTTCCCCAAGGATTCCGACGATGCGATTCGAGCGGCAATTACTATGCAGCACTATGTTGAAGATTTCAACAATCATTGTCTGAACAAATCATACCCGTCCATTACCGTGGGTATCGGTGCGCATACCGGCTCTCTTATGCTCGGCACTATCGGCAACGAAGACCGGATGGAAACAACCGTCATTTCCGATACGGTTAACATCGCTTCCCGCATGGAAAACTTGACAAAATGGTATGGTGCCGGAATTATCATCAGCCAGGAGATGATCAATGCATCGAGAGATCCTGAAGCCTACCACTACCGTTCTCTTGGCGCTGTCCAGGTAAAAGGAAAAAAGAAACCGGTTTCAATTATAGAGATGCTGGATGGACTGCCTGAGGAACTGTTTGAGATTAAAATGGAAACGAAAGATTTCTTTGAGACAGGCATCTCCCATTTTCAGCAGAGAGAAATCAAACAGGCAAAGAAATTCTTCGCTAAAGTTCTTAAAAAAAACAGCAATGACAGTGCTGCTGCAATCTTTATCAAACGATGCAACCATCTTATAGACACCGGCATCCCAAAAGAGTGGTCCGGGGTGGAGGTTGTGGATTATATCTAACGCACATCACTCTTTTCTCTTACCAATATCTAATATCCATTATCCACTATCGTTTTTTCTTTTTGCGGGTATTCTCCAGGCATCAGGTTAGTCAATGCGAAATCTTTATTTTCAATTTAAGAAAGGTAATAAAATCGTAACCATTCACAGCACATTATGTCAATTATTAATACGTGTAATTCGTTGTAATTTAATACATTACAGATGTTGTTCTGAAATGTAATTATAATTTTCAGCTTATTTCAGGTGATAATTTTCAAAATTTGACACTATG
>JAUVGS010000439.1 GCA_030593665.1 Chitinivibrionales bacterium
CAGATATACCATTCCCCTATTGGGAGGGAAGAAACAAGTATCGTCTTCCTGCCTATCACAGGCTGGATCTGGGACTGAAATATGAATTAAGCGTATTTAAAAAATTGTTTAATAAATACAATCGGGATCTGAAAATAAGTCTGGAATTGTCCGGCTATAATGTATACAACAGAAGAAATATTGTCTCAATGGGATATACACAAAGCGGATCAGGTAAAACAGGCAGCAGCACCAGCGGTGATGTGTCGCTGTTTGAACCCTACGGTATCAGTATCTATGGATTTATACCAAGTTTTTTACTTAATGTCGAGTTCTAATAAAGGGAGGAAACTACAAATGAATAAAAAGAGTATCCATGATAAGACCATTTTGATTTTTCTGCTTATACTAGCAGCGCTGTTTTTGCTGCATTCCTGCAGTGGATTTGAACAGGAAATTATACCTATGAGTGTTACTGTAGACAATGTTCCCACATTCTTAGTGATTAATGGAGAAATTGAATTAGACTCGACAGCCTGGGTAGAGTTAGGGTATTCAGAGGATATTGACGCACTGATAGATGTTCCAAGAAAATATGAAGACAGTGCGTATGTTTTTTTGTCAACCGATGGCGGAGGTGAGCCACTCACCTTTGTCGATAAAGGCAGGTATGAGGGTAGTTCAATTACCGGTAAAATTAATGAAACATACACACTCATTATAGAAGTTGACAATGAAACATATACAGCAACGTCAACCATGCTCCAATCGTATGGTTATGATACTGCCTGGGTGGTTGGTGGTAAAGTTAGCGGTAAAGATGGGAGTTTTTTCGTCTACTCTGAGCAATTTATTATAAATGACCCTTCAGCAACCCGTGACCGGTATCTTTTTGAATGGTGGACTAATGGTGTGCATAATGTCTTGCGCGACTGGGCCATTGATGACAACCGTGTTGTAAATGCCAATGAAGGACTGAGACTTTTCAATGTAATGTCCAATCCGGGTGCAAATGAACATGTTCGTTTTCGTACTGCCAGAATTGAAAAGCTGACATACGACTATTTCAATATGTATGAAAAGATTGTACGCGGTATTATAGGAGTTGGTTCCCAGACACCCTACAATCCGGTATCCAATTTTGGTAAAGGGACAATCGGTAATTTCAGAGCGGTTTCCTTTCATGATTATTATCTGTTAACACCGCCGCCTGTGGATTACCAGCGTAGTGATCAGGCGAACGAGTTGTCCTGGGTGGAAGCGAATAAGGATTTTGTCAAGTTTCATCTCTACTGGGATACGAAACCGAATGTTACCACCCAGTCAAACGTTATCGGCGATATTACCACTACCACCTATGTTCATCCAAACCTGACAAACGGCACGCCCTATTACTACAGACTGCAGGTTGAGGATGCATTGGGGTACCGGTCACCGCTTGCGCCGGAGGTCAGCTTGACGCCCACAGACTCTGTCCTTCCGCCGGACATCAGCGCATCCGGTGACAGTGCCTCCGTGATTCTTTCATGGGCCCCTCATAAGAAGGCGGTGAAACACACTATCTATTGGGACACGAAAGCAGGCGTTACGTGGCAGTCAAATGTAATCCTCGATTTAACCGGTACATCGTACACCCACGCGAATCTTACTAACGGTACAGCCTATTACTATAGAATGACCAGCACTGATTCACTGGGGAATATTTCTGCTTTATCAAATGAGGTGAGAACTACCGCCGGTGGTGACGGGCCGCAGAATGTTACCGCAACGCCGGGCGCCGGTCAAATTACACTTACCTGGGATGCAGTAGACGGAGGACTTTCTTATACTGTTTATGGGGATACGTTACCAGGAATCATTGAAAAATCGCCTGCCGTAGGAAGTAAAATTACTAATAC
Organism: Chitinivibrionales bacterium; assembly: GCA_030593665.1. Next base: position 1,878 of record JAUVGS010000439.1, read on the forward strand.
TACGTATACTCATTCATCGCTGACAACAGGTACAACCTGGTACTATAAAGTCGGGGCGTGGATACTTGCAGGGAAAGATTATGAGTTGCTTTTGAGTAGGGAAGTAAGTGCGGTGGTAGGGAAATGAATATAAAGATAAGATGTTAAGTGTTCTTTGAGTGTGGTTGAGCGCGGCTCAGCTAAGCGCCCTGTGTTGTGGTGACTGGTAACCAAAAGCCAGTTTTCGGAAAAATTAAATCCGTCTTTTACTAACCATTCACTCCAACGCAGAACACTGGATCTTCGCCCGCTTTTGCATGTAAGTGTCAATATAGCTTAATAATTATCTCCGTAGGAAAAGAATTTCCAAGAACGTCATCCCTGTCTATATCAAGATATTTAATCGCATTTTTTTGCATTATAGTACTTTTAATGTACATTATCGCAAATTAGATGGCACTTGTATGGCAAAAAGACAGGGTTGTTTTAACCACAAATGGTCAAAAGAGACGGTTGTTTTGTTAGCTGTGCAATTAAATATGAGATTGTGAAATAATGCTTATTCACAACGAACGAATGTACGTTTCCCATCCTGAGTATCCCGGAACTTTTCCCGACTTCTCGTCGGGATCCTGATGAATAATAATGGCCATAACAAGAAAATGCCTAACGTTATGGCCATTAAACACTTGCACAAATTGGCCGTAAACCCAATTTAATTATTGTTCTTATTGAAAATTTCTAAATTTGGTGTTATATTTAGATTAATATGGGTATTCACTTGATTGCTGTAACATCTATATCTTGTGTTGCGTTGCCTTTCGGCCACGAACGCCTTTCTTAATCGAATCGTAGATTGTAGCTTCCGTTACCACGGCATGGCT
>JAUVGS010000006.1 GCA_030593665.1 Chitinivibrionales bacterium
CCGTATATGAAATAATACAATGCTCCAGATAGGTGCCGAAACCGTCGGAATGAATGTATATCCCATTCCAGTCAAAAGGGTTGGCAATAAAAGTGGTTGACGGATTATAGGTCTTGTCAAATTCAGAAGTAAATACTACGGGAGCTTTCTTGGTTCCATTTGCTATTAATTTACCCCGCACATGAAGGCCGGTAAAATTCTGAAAAAGGAAGATAACTCCCGGTTCAATGGTAACAACCTTATTTGCCGGTACTTCGATATCGGTGATTACGATATACGGATTGTCACTGGTTTTTATAAGAGAAGGTAATGGCCCTGCTAAAGTGTCATACTGAAACTTTTTCGATACCGGTTGAATCGAATCATCATCTTTTGTTTTTGTAAGGGAAGGTAACGGTTCTGCTAAAGTATCATGCTGATCCTTTTCCGATACCGGTTGAATCGAAACATTGTCTTTTGTTTTTGTAAGGGAAGGTAACGGTTCTGCTAACGTATCATGCTGATCCTTTTCCGATACCGATTGAATCGAATCATTGTCTTTTGTTTTTGTAATGGAAGGTAACTGTCCTGCTAAAGTGTCATACTGATCCTTTTCCGATACCGATTGAATCGAATCATCATCTTTTGTTTTAATAAGGGAAGGTAACTGTCCTGCTAAAGTGTCATGCTGATCCTTTGCCGATACCGGTTGAATCGAAACAATGAAGAAAGTAAAGAAAATGAGGTAATTATAATTAAAAGTGGACAATATAGTCCCCTTAACATTTATCACATATTTTATAGAAAAAATAGATAATGATGATATTCAATATAAGCAAGACAAAAAATACTGATTTCTTATAATGATACCATTTTTTGGGAGATTTTTAAACTGTTTTTTAAATATCGTATGAGGAATAAATCAATAGTATATAGAAAACAGTAAAAAATCAACCGGTAAAGCCTATAAAATAGTCACCTGGAACATTGTTCCTGATAGATAAAATTGGATTCAAACAGTGTTGTAATCTTGTTTACAATTATGTTACAAAAATTCTTAGATATTAGTAGTCCTAATAAACATAACATAAAAAAAATCAGTATGTTAAGGCAATAAAATGGTGTCAAAAAAGTAAGAAAATGTAACCGTTTTATTGTTTGTTCAGCTCTATTTTATGGCAAAACAGGTATTTGATAGATATATTTCATAATATAGATAGCTTATCACGCCTTAAAAAAACGATTGTATCATAAGAGGAGGGGAGACCCATGAATAAGAATCCTTTACATTTTATTCTTTCTGTAATTGTACCCATCATACTCATATCAAGTGTAACCGTTTCAAGCCAGGTGCCAATACTGGATGAGCAGGGCATGGAAACAGGGCTTGTCAATCTTAATCCGGATCGTAATGGTGAGCCATGGATAGCTGGTGGAGACATTGAGATGACAGAAGGGGATCGTGCACAATTTACACCTCTTGTTGTCCCGGAGCATATCAGAAAAAGACAGTTGCCGGCAAAATGGGATAATACAACGGAAAAGGAGTTTCGGCCGATTTTCAATCAGAAAGGCGGCAGTTGTGCACAGGCAAGCGGTATAGCGTACACCTTTACCTATGAGATAAACTGCCTGCGAGACCTGGCGTCAAATGTCCCTGAGAATCAGTATCCGTACGGTTTTACCTATAATTTTCTTAATAGAGGCAGCACCAGTAACGGGTCTAGTTACAGCGGCGGCTGGAATATCGTTGAGCAGACCGGATGCCCTACTATTGCCGATTATCTCGGTACATTGCAGGGCGGGGACGGCTCTCAGTGGCTTGACGGTTATGAAAAATATTATAGGGGCATGTCTAACAAGGTAAAGGCCAATGATGTTTCTATCAAGGTAACGACACCACAAGGAATAGAAGATCTGAAACAGTGGTTGTATGACCATGCCGGTGAGCAGCAGAAGGGCGGTCTGGTGACATTCAGTTCCTATGCTTCAGGATCAGAGAAGAAACCATTGCCAAGTGGTACTCCTCAGGCCGGGGAAGATGCAATACTTAAATGGGGCACCACCAGTGGCGGCCACGCCATGACTATCGGCGGCTGGGATGATGAGGTACGGTGGGATTATAATAACGACGGCCAGTATACCAACGATGTCGATATCAATAATGACGGTGTTGTTGATCCTCAGGACTGGGAGATCGGTGCGGTTATCATGATAAATTCATGGGGATCAAACTGGGGGAACAGCGGTAAAGCATACATGATGTACTGGGTACTTGCCAATTCATATGAAGTGGGTGGTATCAAGAGTAGCAACAATGTATATGGCATCCACTGTTATGAAACCTACGAACCCCAGCTAACGTATAAAGTAAAGATAACGCATGATACCCGAAGTTTAGTAAGAATCAGAGCGGGAATGTCAAATAATATATCAGCAACTACCCCTTCTGAAACACATTCATTTTCTTCAGCGTTTAATTATTCAGGCGGCGAATTACCAATGAAAGGTAAGGGACTCAGTTCAACGATAGAGATAGGCCTTGATGTGACACCGCTACTTGAAGAAATGAGTGGTGATGAGGCTAAATTTTTTCTACAGATTGATTCGAAGGGTGGTATCGGTAAAGTTGATAATTTTTCGGTTATTGATTATTCCAGCGGTTCACCGGTAGTGACCGTGTGTGATCAGACCAATGTGACGATTACGCCGGGAACATCAGACGACCCGGAGACAACCTACCTGACGGTTCTTCTTACCGGACAACCGAGAATAACAATGATTTCCCCCAATGGCGGAGAGAAATGGGAGCAGAATTCTACCCGATCGATTGTCTGGGGTGACAATATTGACGATAATGTAAAGATTGAACTGTATAAAGGCGGGACACTGAAAGAGGAGCTTGCCGCTTCAACGGAAAGTGACGGTGAGTTTGAGTGGAATATTCCTGAAATACAGGAAGTTGGTAATGATTATATTATCAAGATTACCTGTGTTACTAATGATACTATTACTGATGAAAGTAATGCTGACTTCGCTATTGAGCAGGAATATGTTATCAGTCAATTCCCCCACGTTGAACCCTTTGAACAGCTTGACACCGGGAAAACAGTCCTGCCCGAAAAGTGGGAGCAGCTCGCTGCTGATGATATTGAGTGGATTGTCCTGTCCGGGCCGACACCGTCGAAAATTGGCAATTCGCCTGATGTAACCGGACCTGATGCCGATCACACCTCCGGTGATGGTAATTATGTCTATGTTGAGGCGTCAAATCCCAACAATCCCGGTAAAAAAGCTGAATTTATTACGCCAAAATTTGATATAACCAATCTTCAAAATCCTGAACTAACGTTCTGGTGCCACATGTTCAGTGATTCAAATCATATGGGTGATCTCTACCTGGATATCTATGTTGATGGTACCTGGAAAAATGAGGTGTCGCATCTGACTGATAATCATGACGATGCCTGGTTTGAAGTAACACAAAGCCTTGCAGACCATGTTGGAAGCCGTGTCATATTCAGATTCCGCGGTATCACCGGAGAAAGCTGGGCAAGTGATATCTGTATTGATGATTTCAAGGTCGCCAAGGCAGAGAATACACCGGTTATTCCCATACTACAGGTGCCATCACAGTTTACTATAAAGTATTCCGGCTCACGGATACATTTCCAGATCCCGGAAGGTGTTGATAAGACGACTGTCTCACTGTCACTATACAATATCCAGGGGAAACTGGTAATGGAACAGAAAAAGAAAAATGCTGGATCCGGGTATTATACTGTTGATCTTCGTGATAAGCTTGCAGCAGGATTGTATTTATGCAGAATGCATACCGAACATTTTACAAAGTCAATCAGTATCGTTTTAGCGGATTAAGTACTACTACTTTATAATACCCTGTAAAGGAGGCAGGTAAGTTTTATACATGCCTCCTTTTTATTTTTTTAAAATAATTCTTTAAATGCATTTAGTGTCTTTTAGTACATCTGCTAAATATATTTCTGCCAAATCCCAAAAATATCCTTACATTATATTTATAAGACCTCGTTAAGGAAGTCTTCAAAATATCCCAGACTTTTTAGTACTTTTCATTACGCATGATGGGGGGCCCGTATGAAAAAGTTCTTGGTTGTTATTTTTATTGCAGTTCTATATTGTTGGGCAGGCAACTGCTTTCTGATTCGCATGGATTGGAACGAATCATTTCCCAATCAGTTTACTGTTGTGCATCTATCCGGCAAACATTGTCTGGTTCTTGCAAGTGAGGCTGATATGCTGAAAATCGGTTGGCGTAACCGGTCATATAAACTGCTTGAAACCAATCCTGTGGAAGGGTATAGAAGTGAGTACTTTGCGGTATATCCCAATAGGGAGCAGTGTCCGGTTATTGATGAGGCCCTTTTCGCCCGATATGGTACTGTCCTTGATATTTTTGACAATCAGGTGATTATGAAAGGGGATGCTGAGCAGCTTCTTTCAAATACTGCCTGTACAATTGAGCAGTTATTTCTTTTTTACCCCAATTAGCACATTATACGTGTCCTGCAAATAGGTATTGTTATCATTGAGGTCAGTCAGGGTGATGTGCAGTAAACCTTTATAGGTACCGCTCCAGACACCACGGCCATTCAGATTCCGGCCGGCCCAGTAAATGATAAGCTGGGTGAGGTTATTTTTATCCATCCGTATTCCTATAAGTACATTCCCGTCATTATTATCGGTTGACCCTTCCGCTATAAGATTACCAACAGGATCATACATTTCCATGGAAGCGGTAATTCCTTGTTCATCGTTATTTATTTCTGTGAGGAAATCTACTATGATAATCAGGCCACCAAGATTAATCAAATTAGTGATAGCGGCGTCTGAGATATTGATGAGATTTGTAAGACCGGATACATGCATAGTCGGTATAAAAGGTGCTAATGCATTGATGACAATAAACACCGGCTTTGGTTTTACTTTCAGTTCAACGCGGCGGTTATTCTCAATATTCTGGTTGTTATTCTTTAAGTCGGTTATGCCAAATGTATAATCTATCCGGATGCTGTCCCCACTGGCCGGGAACTCTACGCCGTTAATACCGTCTTCCTCGACCAGAAAGGTAACCAGGTTCTGGTTGCTGTTTAATTTCTGTAGATCGAGATAATACTCTGTTCCTTCTTCAGTAATAAGGTCAAAAGGCTGAATCACTCCGGTGCTTAATGCGGTTATATCTTCCGAGAATATTATTAGCAAGGTATCATTTGCTCGTGCGAGTGTGGTTTTATTGATAATTCTTCCCGGACAGTAGGATGCCTGGTCAATGACCGGCGCTACGCCGTCATTAATAGTGAACGGTTTTTTGGAATAATCACCCTTAAGAATACGCCCATAGGTATTCGCAGTAAAACCGGTCAATCCTTTGTATGGGAACGGGGGAGTGAATCCGACAATTACCGTTTGGGTCGCAGGATCATTATTCATCCAGGTGATAGCATTTCCGGTAACGGTTTTAATGTCGGTGTTATTGAAAGGGTTAATAAATTCTATTTCCAGGGGTAATTGGTCGGTTTTCCTGTTTATTACAAGTTCAGCTTTATCAATTGCCCCGTCACCATCGGTATCCCGGTACCAGGCACTGTCGATGCCAAATACCAGTGTGTAAATTTCGATTGTTATGCCGCTCGGCATGGCATTGCCGGCATAGGCCTGCGCCTTCAGGGTCGTCGTCCCGGTAATGACTATCGGTGTGCCGTCATACTTAAAAGTAGTGCTGCCGGTGATGTCAGGATCGCTCCCGTCAAGGGTATAATAAATTACTGCACCTGGCCAGGGCTCCGAGAGGGTAAGGGTTATGCTGATTGACGAAGTAAATTCCTGTCCTTCAGGGTCGGCTATCACATCCGGGACGGTATCACGGTAATAAATCCAGGTGCCTGAAACAGTATCGTAATTATCACCAAAGGCGATTCCTTTAACAACCGGGATGTTATCAGAGACAATAAACGCGCCGGTGTAAGGGATACCGCCGGTTACAGGGTTGGAGCCGTTTGTGGTATAATGGATAGAGTCGGCATTGGTGAAAAGAGACACCGTAAGTGATAGACCGAAAGTTGTTCCGCTGTCCGGGACAGCCCAGATTGTTGTACTGATAAGGTCCTTGATATAAGTCCATGCTCCGCTGCCAGATATATACCCGGATTTGTCGGCGATTGCCTTTACGGTAAGGCTCTTATTAATTGTAAACGGGCCCGTGTAGGGGATGCCGTTTTCCGCAGGGTCTGATCCGTCAAGGGTATACACGATAGTCGCATCGGTTATAGTATCGGTACCGAAAAGTACCGTTAAGGTAATCATCGTATCAATCTGAAAATGGGTGCCGTCGCCGGGGTCGGCGATGATTTGCAGTGTGGGCAATTCACAGATATAGGTCCATGCTTTTTTTGCCGGTAAAAAAGCGGCGCCTTTAGCGAAGGCCCATAAGGTAACCGTATCTCCGGAAATTGTTACAGTGCCGGTGCTCCCGATACCGGTTGCATTCGGATTGTTTTGGGGATCAGACCCATCGGTAGTATAATAAATCGAGTCTGCATCGGTCCACAGGTCAACATCAAGGGCCGGTGTGGTATAGATATAGACCGTATCCAGTGCTGGATAGGGAGGGGACGCTGTCAAGCCGGCTTGTGGTTCCGCGTCAACTATTATCAGTTTATCCGTCGCTGTTTTTTCACTCATTTTCGCGGTATTATAGGCAACGCCCTTGTCGGAGTTGACTTCAACCGTTATACTTAACTCATCCTGCGGGATCATTAAGGTAACCATAGGCATATTCTGCTGTGTTCCCCTGACAATTATTGTCAGCATCTGTCCTTCAGTAAAAGTGGCAGGCACGATAGTTCTCCAACTGTATTCATACCACCCGATAAATGTTTGATCCGGAGTCATGAACCTGTTGGCATACACTTGCGGGACAGGAGGAGCTAATGCGGTGAGTCCCTCACCGGCATTATACAGAAACAGATAATCGTCTGCATTGTCCCATGTTGCATTATTTAATGAGAAGACTCCCGCTAAATTGGTAAATAGGGAAAAATCATGAACCGCTTCAACGTAGATAGTAACTTCCTGGCCCGGTTTCAGAAACTCCGGCTCAACGCGCAGATTACGCATCTGGAAGGCGCCATGTAGCATACCGGGTATGAACAACAGGCAGATCACAAATCCGGTTTGCCTATTCATGGGCACCTCCCTGTCGGCCTCTGGTCGGTAAGGAGATGCAGCGGTAATTGACCGTTATACTTGCGGAACTGCCTTTTGGAATAGTCGGGATAATCCACCAGTAGTAATTGTTTGTATTGCCTGTTGGCGCCGGGACGCTGCTGATGAATTCGAGACAGGTTGGAATGGTATCTGATATTGTCACATTGTGCATGTCATGGACGCCGTTGTTTTCATAGGAAAGGATAAAGACGCCTTCGGAATTCACATGGATGGTATCCGGCGTGAAATTTTTTGTCAGGTCATATCTGTAGCATCCGCTTAACAGGTCGTAAGCGTTCTGTATCCACCCTTTTGAAGTTGCATTCTGAAACTGGGGTTCTGCAAAACCGTTGGACTCAAAAGAGACAATAAGCCTTCCCATGGTTGTTTTTAAATCCTGGGGCAGATAGGCCAGTGCCATAGCTCCGATATCCAGTGTGGTAATTGGTCTGCCGCTGCCAATATTACTGAGATTGATGCCGCCGGCGAAAAAGCCTGTAATGAATCCGGTTGTCAAATTATTAAAATCAGTGGAGAAGTTTTCCGGATCAGGTGCAAAAGTATTTATAACTACCTTTTCCATGTGAATGGCAACATGCTTCTGGGTAATAGGCGACTGTGCCACATGATTGATAAACATGAGGAGGTTCGCATCCCTGATGTAATAGTCTTGATGCTCTCCCTGTAGAAAGAGATTCCCGCCCAGATTCAAATAATCCTCAAACAGTTCCCAGTCAGTATTGTTCCCGATATAGGTAAGGACATCCTCTTGATCCTGACCATTCCACGTCAGGTTGAGCCGATCATCTCTAAACCGCAGGTCATAGACCTGGCACCATTCACTTAACTCGCTCTCGCCGGTTTGTGCAACCAGTTCATCGTAGAACCCGGGGCCGCTCCCGTCACCGGGTTTAATCTCAAGCTCTGTAACTATTGCCGGGGGAGTTATACTTGTTAATGCCTCTTTAAAGACATCTTTTAGCGAGATGTTATAATCAGTAGTGCTGGTATAAATAAGAAGTACGGTTTCACCGTCAGGCGGTGGACCCGGAATTGTATCTGCAAACAGGTTCTGACACGCCAGAAAGACTGCCAGACACCACGGTATCAATGCATAGCGGTAAAAGGGGGGAAAAGTAATGGATTTAGAAATGTTCATTTTTATTATCACAATATACTGGACGGAATTTCAAATACAATTTAAAAATATCCTCCCATCTTATTATATAATATAACTAAAATTTTGTGTTTAATTGGATTTATATGCCATAATTTGTGTACAAGTCTCTGATTTTCAGCAAGGTAAAACTCGATTGCATCAGTACATCCCTGGGGCAGCGTTGTTAAAAAAATTGATCAGAGGTTGGTATAGAAGTATATTGTATACATTATACATAATACATATATCGGCTATACTCGATTCATGTACTCAATAATATTGGATCATGTTAGGAAGTCCTCCGGAATCATTCTGAGGCAGAAAAATAGTATATTAAAGCATTGGATATTTCACCTGCATTTTATTCTACAATTATCAATTTTTCTGTAGTATACTATACCGTAGGCAGGGATAAACGAGCATATACTACTATCAGGCAGATTGAAGAATGTAAATATCCACGATGCAGTGCTTATTTAAACGCAATTGAAGCAAAGCTTCAGGAAGAAGAGGAGAATTTATGAAAAAAGTTATTACCTCATTATCATTGCTCGTGTTAACCGGTTTTGCTGTATCCGGTACATTAATTGACATTACTCCAGGTTATACGGAACAGGGAGAAGCCCTTACCGTATTTATAACCGGTCAGAATACGGATTTCTGTATCGATCAGATGAGTTCGACAGTGAATAATGTCAAGGACGTTTATCTTGAACAGGGCAGTGCAGTAATTGATGCAGCTTCTTTTTCATTTAAAGTCAAAACAGGCCTCTGTGCCGGATTTGCCATTCCCTTTAATGCCGCTATCGGATTATATGATGTAACTGTCGTGGAAATAGATAATAGTGTAACATCTACACTTACCAACGGATTTACTATTCAAGATCCAAACGCACCCAAAATTGTTGATGTCGTCCCCAAAGCAGGTGAGCAGGGAGAGGCATTGACTGTATCGATAACCGGCCGGAATACGGAATTTTGTATTGAGCAGGGGAGTGAGACAACAAATAATGTCAGCAACGTTTATTTCAAGCAGGGCAATTCAGTAATTGAAGCAACCGGCATAACTATAGTAAACGAAACCAGCGTTAATGCGGGTTTTTCCATACCGACCAATGCAGTGCTCGGATTATATAATGTCGCAGTAGTACAGACAAGCCCACGAGATACCCTTGTTCGTATTGACGGCTTTACCATTGATCCTTCAAATACACCGAAAATTGTTACTGTTGATCCTGATTCAGTTGAACAGGGACAAGCTCTCGCTGTTTCAATAACCGGCGAAAAAACGGACTTCTGTATTGATCAGGCGAGTGAGACAACAGATAATGTAAGTACCGTTTATTTAAAGCAATTCAATACGGTAATTGAAGCTGATTCTTTTTCTATAGCAAGCAAGACATGTCTGACTGCGGGATTTACTATACCGGCCAATGCTTCTTTCGGAGTATACGATGTTGCAGTTGTGCAGAGCACCAAGGGTGATACGGCCTCTCTTCATGATGGATTTAAAATATTGCAACAAATTCAGGAGCAGATGATTGCCCACTGGACATTTGATGAAAGACAGGGTGACAGTGCTTATGATATCAGCGGCAATGACAATCATTTTGAACTGCTGAATGGAGTAACGTGGGTTGATGGGCTGAATGGCGGCATAGCAGTTGCATTTGATGGGATAGATGACAAGGGAATCTGTGCTGATAGACCATGTCACACAGATATGAAGGCCCTTACTATTGAAACGGTTATATGGATCGATGAATACCCATCGAATAACCACTGGGGACCGATAATTATAAAATGGGGGTCCGGCAGTAATAATGATGATTCCTGGGGACTCGATATCAATAGAATCAGTCCGTTTGGAGGACATGCTGTTGTTGTCGGCACTTCAACAGCCTCGATAGTTGGAACTACTCCTTTACCAATCCGGAAATGGATACATTTTGTTTTTACCTGGGAAGATACAAAGATAGCGCTCTATCTTGACGGGGTCAAAGTTGATTCGAACGTAGTACCATCTATCGGCAAAATACAAAATTCAAATACTGAGATGCTATTGGGCCATAACTCGGATCCACATTTTTTCAAAGGTAAAATTGATCAAGTCAGATTATATAATTACGCTTTGGATTCTGAAACCATTATAGCACACTATGATTCATTATACCCTGTTGACATTCAAGACAATGTAACAACTATTGATTATAATAAAAATAGTGTTACCATGAATTCAGTAAGTTTGGTAATTTTCAATACTGAAAAGCTTCCCATCGAGATTGCACTCTATTCTATCAGTGGGCGTATGCTTGTAGAAAATAAATATAAAGCGGCTCGGAACGTAGTCAGGGTTGATATGAGTAACCTTGCTTCAGGAGTATATTTCCTAAAGCTAAAATCAGGATCAAGGGTTTTGACACGGCGATTTGTTATTCGAAGGTAAAGCAGTAGTGTAGAGGAAGGATAATTAGTGTCTGTTAAAGACATGAAACGATATTTTTTCATTTCAGTTATTATTATTACCTGCCAGACAGTTTTTCCCTCGGTTAAATACTGGAACCTGAAGGAGAGTCGGCCTATATATGTATATACTAACGATCAACTCAATTCACTTGACCTTTCGTATAATAAAGCTATCCGGGATATTTCTTTTCTGGAAGATTCGACCCGGATTGAATTTTTAAATCTCAGCGGTACTAATATTCGTGACCTGTCACCTTTAATAAAATTAACGTCTCTTAAATGGTTGTTTTCAGGTGCCTGCAGATATATAACGGATTTTTCTCCTCTCTCTGAATTGACTTCCCTTCAGGTTTTACGGCTGGAAAGGACGGAAATAGCAAATTGTGTGTTTTTATCTTCATTAACCTCTCTGGAAATGTTGAATTTAAATAATACGAAAACAACTGATATATCAAGTTTGGGAAATTTGAATTCTTTACAGGTGTTAAACCTGGAATACTGTGACATCAGGGACGTTTCTCCATTAACGAATTTAACATCGTTAAAAAGATTGTCATTAGTTCATAATGGTCAACTGGTGGACATAGCACCCCTGGCAAGTTTAACCCTGCTCGAGTGGCTTAATCTGGCGGGAAGTAAAAATATATCCGATCTGTCTCCGCTTTCTCATTTAACATCATTGCAGTGGCTGTGTCTCGGCGGATGTGACATTAGAGCACTCCCTTCCCTGTCTCATTTGAAAGTATTAAAGAAATTCAGTTTAAGCAACAATCAAAAATTGAAAGATATATCAGGATTGTCCGGATGTAAATCGATCGATTTTCTAGAACTGGATAATTGCCGTGAGTTGTCTGATATAACGGTATTGTCGAATTTGAAATCTTTAAAAGCCCTTGATATTACAAATTGTGATAACATTGCCGATATTTCACCCCTTTCAGACCTGCATTCACTCTCATGGCTTCAATTAAGAAACTGCGAAAAAATAAAGGATTATTCTCCGTTGTTATCGTGTCTTGGCAGGGGAGATACATTATTTGTGGATGTGTCTGACAATACATTACCTGATTCAGTAACAATATCATATGCAATAATTATTGATTCACTCAATGCGATAAGAACGAATTGTAAAGAGGAAGAGAAAGCTTTTTTTGATGATTTTTTTGGTGATTTGATTGATGAAATATATCAGGAACATTCTCACCATCTCGACTCAGTATTTGTGCAATATTATTCTCATATTTCAGATTCCATAAAAGTGGAATTAGAGAAAAAGGGTGTGGTGATAAATAAGCAGTAATACCTTGATAAAACCACCTCTTAAAAATCAGGATATTTGTAGCCGTTCACGGCTTGAAATTAAGAATTGGGGAAAAGTATGAAACATTCTGTGAACGTTTACGGATATTTTAGAATGATTGATTAAGTTTTGTATACGGTTGGATTAAAATAGTAGCCGTTTTTTATCAATAATCTTGCTTGCGCCGTGCTCGTAGCAGTATTTTCCTCAATATAGAAATTCTTCAATAATCTCTTCGGTGGGGGCACTATGAAAACTTTTTATCTGTATTCCGTAATTGTTTTCCTTCTTGCAGGGTTGCTGGTAATGGTAACTGCTGAGGAAACTGTAGTACCGGATTTTACTGTTAAGTCAAACGAAGCGCGTATTATCTTAATCAAACCCGATGCCACAATAGGCAATGTAAAAGGAACATTGTATGTTAACGGCAAGTACAAGTCGATAAAAATTAGCAACACCGTGCTATCTCTTCCTCTTGAATCGGGTAAGCACTACCTCATATCTGAGAGTCCCGGAGACACCGGGGTCACTATAGATCTCAAACCGGGTACGTTATATTATCTTATCGATCCTTCAGACGCTGCCGCCCTGAAAACGCTTGGCGATATCCTGTATGACAAAAAAAATAGTACAGGCGCACTTGCCGTATATCGACAGGTGATTAAAGCTGATCCAACGAGTACCGGTTTTTATAAACGGTATGCTGAACTGGTCGTTAATGCAAAGGGGAAGGATGAGGAAGTTATCAAAGCGTTTGATGGTGTTATCGCTTCCAATGAGGCGGATATCACTACCTTTTTAACGCTTGCCAGGATTTATAAGAAGAAAGCAGACAATAAAAAGGCAACTGCTGCGCAGAAGAAAGCCAATTATACCAGTGCGGTCGAAACGTATGAAAAAGCTCTGAAGCTTGAACCGCGAAACAAGGAGGCTTTAGGGGCGATAGCCGAATGCAAGGTTAAGATGGGAGACACTCAAGGTGCCACAGGTGCCCTGGAAGACGTTGTAAACGCAAATCCCGATGCGGTTAACGAATATAAAAAACTTGGTGACCTGTATGCGAAGCAGAAACAAAAAGTTAAAGCGATGGGTGCGTATAAAAAATATCTTGATAAAGGCGGAAAGAATCAAGTCCTTGCTAAGAAACTTGGTGATTATTACTATACCGCCAGGCAGTATAAAGATGCTGTTAAATATCTCGCCATGGTCAAAGGTAAAGCAAGCCAGACAATAGGACATCAGAGAAAGCTTGCGGACGCATATTATACCACCGGGAAATATAAAAGCGCCATATTCGTGTATAAAAAACTGAATGCTAAAAATCTCAAGGTGAATATTAAAAAGGATATTCGCAGGAAACTTGCTGAATCATATATACAATTGAATGATAATCCAAAAGCTCTCTACTGGATTAAACAGTATTCAAAGATAAGTAAGGGTAAAAACAGGGAGGTGTCTTACTTGAACGCCTATCTTCAGGAGAAGAGCAATCCTGCAAAAGCACAGACCCTGTATGCGGCCAATACAAAGAGCTTCCCCAGGGATCACCGTAACTTCCTTCGTCTTGGCATGATGTATGCGAAGAGGAGGAATACCCTTTCCAAGGCAGTGGTAATGTTAAAAAAAGCGGTAGTATTGGTAGATACTATTCCGGCAGTATGGCTTGAGATAGCGCAGGTGTATGGCAAGTTAAGAAAGACGAATGAAGAACTGAATGCCTATAAAAAGTATATCCAGACTGACCCGGAAAATCTAGAAGCGAATATTCGTGTCGGTTTGATTCTGCTGGAGAGAAATAAAATTTCTGAGGGAATGGGGTATCTTGAAAAGGCGCATAAAAAATCTCCTGAGAATGTGAATGTTATGGTTGCATTGGCAAAAGGGTATGTTAGTACCGGCCGTTCGCAGGAAGCTCTTGATCTTCTCACCAGGGCCAAGAAATTAAAGCCGGGTGAACCGTCTATCCGCAGGCAGTTATATGCTATATACAAGGAGAAAGGCCAGGACCAGCAGGCACTTGATGAGATCAAACAACTTCTCGAGATAAAACGTGACAGTGAATCATTGTTACTGTATGCCCAATTGCTTCTGAAATCAGGTGATGTAACCGGCGCAGAAAATGCAATTGAGGATATACGGGCGACTGATCCTGAGAATATTGAAGCACTCATGATGCTGGCGACAATTTACCGCAAGAATAAAAAGTATGCTGATGCAATAGGTGTTTACAAAGAGGTAAACCTGATAGATTCTAAATATACTTCGGCAATTAGCGGGCAGGCCCAGATACACCTGATACAGGATAAAATCCTCTGGGCGGAAAAATATTTTAGGAATGCATTAAAAATTGATCCTGATTTTGCAGGCGCCGAGCTGGGCCTTGCTAAAATTGCATCACTCCGAAAAGATAAAGCAAAGTATAAGAAACACCTTGACAGGGCATATTTTCTCGATCCGAAAGACCCGGAGATTAAGAAGGAATATCAGAAGTCAAAGAAATAATTCATCGAATCAAACAATAGTTGTTATTAAAGTGATTAGATTTTGCTAAATATAGCCGCGCGATTTTCCGGTTTTGATTACTAATCAAGGGCTTTGCTGTCAATAAAAAACTCTTTTCCCGGAACCATTCAGGTTAAAGCAAATCTTCAATTCCGGATTATGCTGAAAATGATGTCATTAAATCTTCATTACATGTATACCGGTTTATATTTTGTCAAGCGGACTAACCACGCCAAGCATATTCCTTTGGGAGACATGGGTGTAGATCATGGTCGTACTCAGATGCGCATGCCCCAGGAGTTCCTGCACAGTCCGAATGTCATACCCGGCATCAAGAAGATGTGTGGCAAAGCTGTGCCGTAAAGTATGTACCGATGCATGCTTTTCAACGCCGGATTTCCCTGATGCGGTTTTAAACTGCTTCTGAACAGCATCCTGATACAGATGGTGTCTGCGGGTTATTTTACTGCGTGGATCAACAGAGAGACTTTTTGATGGAAACACCCAGAACCATTTCCATTCTTTACCCGCATTGGGATATTTCCTTTCCGGGGCACTCGGCAGGGACACTCCGGGTATATCATCCTCCCTGTCCTGGTCATACACTGTCCTGCCGTAAAGGATCTGACTGCGCAAAGCATCAATCGCGATAGAAGGAAAAATAGTCGTCCGGTCTTTATTACCCTTACCGCTTCTTACTGTAATGGTATTCTGCTCGAAATCGATATCCTTTATTCGCAGCTCCATACATTCCGTTATACGCAGCCCCGCGCCATATAACAATTTACATACAAGCAAATGGACGCCATTCAGATGTTCAAAAATCCTGAATATCTCAGATTTCGAAAGCACAACCGGTAGTTTTCTCCCCCTGCGGGCAACAACCGATTTCTGCGACATAGACACCTCTTTGTTTAATACGTGTCTGTACAGAAAAAGAATGGCATTGAAAGCCTGGGATTGTGTTGCTTTCGCCACTTTCAGATCAACTGCCAAGTGACTTAAAAATTTTTCGATATGTGTGGAGTCCAGCATATCCGGCTTTACGTTACAGGAAAAAACAAAGAACCTTTTTACCCATCCGCAGTATGTCTTTTCCGTGGATAATGACAGAT
>JAUVGS010000283.1 GCA_030593665.1 Chitinivibrionales bacterium
TAAGCCATATCCCGGAATCAAAAAGTCCCTGATCATCAAGGAAAACACCCAGAGCCATTCGTGTTCTGGCCACTGCGGTAGCCTGATTATGACAACCAAAGGCATTATTGGTTCCCATCCATTCCAGTGACAACCGTTCGTGTATCCTGCACACATCTTCGTATTTGGCTATATCGTCAGCTTTCCATCCGGCGGCTCCATTGTTGTAGTGCCTGATAATTTCAGCGCCCATAACCGCCATATGGCCTACCCAGGAGTTATAGAGCTGTTTATAAACATCGGTACTTTCCATATCTTTAAAAACAGCGCTCCAGGCATTGTAAATTTCTATCGCTTTGTCTGCATGCTCCTGCTTTCCGGTGACCACCCACTGTAAGGCATGAGCGTATGCTGCGCGGTAATCATCCATCAATCCGTGCTTGGTTGGCCCTCCGTCCTGAGGCTCAACCACTGCCACTGCGTGTGGCTGCCAGGTAAGACTGGAATATTTCTTACTCCCGGTAGTTGAAGCACTTGTAGCATCCAGCATCACCTCCCATCCATCCTTCATGATATGCGGAGCTGAACCGTTTACATTGGCTTTGATGGCATCCAATTCTACCTGTGAATTATAAATACCCGGATGGTTAAAGTTTGCCTGGTTGCCCGATATTTCCACTATGCTGCTTTTTCTCACATACGATTCTCCACTGGCCCGTCTCAGCTCAATATGAAAAATGTGCGTACCGGGTTTAGCTGTCCAGGTGTATGAACTGCCCCACGTAACGACTTCAGCATCCATCCTGGCTGTTTTTCTTGTGACTTCATTGCCGGGATCACTGGTACTGTAGGTAAAAGTAATCTGGTCTCCGGGATCCCCTGTCGTGCTGCTTGCACTCAAGTTAATTGTTTGGCCATACACCGAAGAGAGCGCCATGGATACAAACACTGCGAGAAACATGAACCTGCCAACATTTGACAGGCGTAACTGTTTGAGTTTGAATCGTTCCATCTTAAAAATCTCCCGATTAAATTTTATTTAAACAGAGCAGGGACATTTCATGAAACGCCCCTGCTCCCGGGAAAAACGTATCTATCTATTTCAACAGTAACTTCTTCGTTTCACTAACACCATCAACTGCAAACTTAATCAGATACAAACCGTGATTTAATCCTTTTAACGAAATCGTTTTTGCTCCGTTTAACGAAACGGCTTTAACCATTCTTCCCGCAGGAGTAAACAGTTTTACCGTTGCACTGTTTTTACCAGTATAACCGATTTTCAAAATACTGTTATTACTGATTTTTGTAGTAAAAAGCGATTTCGCACCAGCGACACTTTTAGAAACAACTCCCACTGGAATATCCTTTGAAAGATCCCCATGGGTTAGAGTTGACCACCCTGTATTAGATGAAAAAATCGTTTGTTTATTGACATATAAATCCATCATTTTTTTTGTGTTTGGGAGAGGATATTTACCTTTAAGGCGATGTTGATATTGGTTGTAAATAATATCAACACTTGGGCAGTTTCTGCTTTTGCTTGATACCGTTCCGCTAAAAGATGTCTTAAAAGTATAGGGGGTCTCATAATACCCTTCTGTCCAATACTCTTCCATTGATAAAACAGTAGGAATCGTCTCCTTATTATCTCCGACTTCATCTTTATAAAACATTCTTTCGTATTCATCTTTTCCCTGATGATAGATAACCTCCATAATTTCAGTAATCCAACGAACACACATTGACCCATGACCAAAATCTCCATTTGCCGCACGGTTAAGCTCCATAATTTCACCTTTAAATCCAATTGCCCGCTCCATAAGAGTAATCTCTCTACCCCAATGGTCAAGGATAGCATTATTTCCCCATTTTCTCTCAAAGAGGTAGTTATATCCTTGATCAAACAGAGCCTGATTATTGAGATATACCCCAAGTAACATTCGATTATGTACATCGGCAAGACCCTGGTTTTGCCCGGATTTGGGGCTTGTTGCTCCAGTACCATACCACCCTTGAGAAGCCTCTACAAAATCAAGAACTATAGCCTTGTCAAATTGCTCAATATCAGCTGTTTTCCACCCGGACGCACCATTTTTATAGGATTTAAGAATTTCAGCAGCATAGATCCAACGAGGGGCATTCCATGATCCCCAAAGAGATTTATACGGATCAGCAGTATATATCTTTTTATATACGGCACTCCACGCATTCAGTATTGCAATTCCCTGATCTGCATACCGCTGTTCACCTGTTGCTACCCACGCAAGTGCATTGTAATATGCAGCCTGACCGTCCCAACTAAAATCGTGTCGTGTTATATGATATTCACCGGGATTATCAGGATTATCACCAGTATGAGGATATACCACTTCCGCAGGAGATGCTTTATACGCAGTAGACGTCAACACCTTTCCCTTATTGCTTCCCTCATTAGGCTTGTTCGAGAGAACATGGTCAAGCCCCACTTGCATTCTGGGGTTTGTTCCGTTTTCAATAGACTTTCTAATATGGTTAAATTCCGCCTCGGAGTTCATTATCCCGGGATGGACAAATTCCTTCTCTCCTCCCGATATATATACAAGAACATCATTAGCAGTCCCTCTAGTACCTGTAGCCCGAGTGGCAACAACTCTTAGTGTATGATAACCTGGAGTTGCAGTCCAGGTGTGTGGAAATGTCCAATTAGCATTCTCTCCATCGAAAAAGACCTTTTTGCCGACTATAGTGGCAATATCAGATCCAACATACTTATAATCAAAAACAATCTTATCACCAGGCTTACCCTCCAATGCCGATACTGTTATTTGTACATCGTCACCTGGAAGGGCAAATAGTACTCCATTTATATTAGCCAGTACCACAAACGATAATACCATAGCCGCAAAAACAATAGTAAACCTTTTCATACAGAGCCTCCTTTTATACTATATAAATTCCTATTTCAACAACAATTTTCTCGTTTCACTGACACCGTCAGCCTTAAACTGAACTAAATACAAACCATGATTAAGATTTTTTAATGATATAGATTTCACTCCGTTTAACGAAACAGCTTTAATCATTCTTCCCGCCGGAGAAAACAGTTTTACCGTTGCACTGTTTTTACCCTTATAACTAATTTTCAAAATACTGTTATTACCGATTTTTGTAGTAAAAAACGATTTTGCACAAGCGACACTTTTAGTAACAACACCCACTGGAATATCCTTTGAAAGGTCAGCATGAGTTAAGTATGTCCACGGTAGTGTATAGCTCATCCTCTCTTTAGGTCTAAATAGCTCATTAGCTTCATTTGTAAGCGAATACTCATATTTAACAGGAGAAATATGTTTATAATAGTTTAGAATCAACTCCCCATACATACCCACTACCGTATTTTTAAAAGCATTGTTTTCCATGATTTTTGTATTTGGACTATTAATGTATGTATTTGCCGCAAACTCTGAACCGAGGAGTAATCTGGGAGCCTTATCATTATCTTCCGCTACCAAGAGATCATAAAACCGATATTTCTCTTCAACATCCTGATGCCTGAGAATTTCTGCTGCATTTGAAAGAGAGTTTAATGTGCCTGTACCATGAGCCGCATCTCCTCCGCCACGATTAAATTCCATAACTTCACCGGTTTTTGCAATACAGAGACCTACCAAATTGACATAGTGACCATGTATCTCTTTTATCAACTCTTTATGATCATAGATATGACCGAATAAGAGGTGAAGACCGGAATTAAACAGACCTTTATCATCAAGAAAAACGCCAAGAGCCAGTCTTGACTTTGCAATAGCCGCCGGTTGATTGTGACCGACATAGTGCCCATTACTTCCAAACCATTGCAGAGAATTAATTTTTAGATCATACGCAACAACCTCTTTATATCGTTTAATATCGGCATCTTTCCAACCGGCAGATTTCCCATCAAGTTTATAATGGGCAATAATCTCTGCACCACAAACAACTAAATGCCCCATCCAGGCACCGTAAAGCTGTTTATAATAATCTGC
>JAUVGS010000384.1 GCA_030593665.1 Chitinivibrionales bacterium
GCCATTGCATGGTTGTGCCCTATAAGCACACTGCAGACTGTGCTGATCTTGAAGATGCTGTCGCGCTGGAAATGTGGCAGTTGACAAACAAATGTAAGGCGGTGCTTACACAGGCGTTTCATCCGGAGGGATTTAATATAGGTATGAATATCGGCCGGACCGCAGGCGCGGGGATTGACCAGCATGTTCATATGCATATTGTACCGCGCTGGAACGGAGACACCAATTTTATGCCGATTATTGGTGAGACGAAGGTGGTTTCACAGGGGCTTTTGGAGACCTATGATGCGCTCGTGTTTTATTTCAAAAAAACCGGGTCAAATGCCACGGGAGATTGACCTGGGATATACTCCCAGAGACTGATGGTACCTTCCTCAAGTTTTGCATAGGTATATTTTCGAAGCCATTCACCGGTGTTGCAGTAGATCTTTCCGTTAAAATCATAGAGCTGAGGCAGATGGTTGTGGCCCATGATCATAATATCCGCCCCAGAGTCCAGATACTGTTTGGCGGCCCGGATATATTCCTGTTTCTTCTTTTTTTTCCACTTGTTCATAAGAAGGCGCCTGCTTGATCCGGAACAGAACATCGCAATCGGAATACCGATATTAGGGTGAAGACACTTATACAGTTTCTGATTGATTGGATTCCTTAATACCCTGCGCCAGATACGGTATACCACATCTGATTTAAGAATACCGTCGCCATGAAAAAGATGAATTTTTTTTCCCTGAAGCGTAACATCAAGGTGGTCAGGGTGGATGTGCAGTCCGATTGTTTTCTCAAGAAACGGGCCTAAGGCAAAATCGTGATTCCCGGCAAGATAGTAAATGGTAGTACCGTTCTCAATAAGCAATTTAAATTCATGGAGTATAGAGAAGTAGACAGGACGGATTGCATGGCGATATTCAATCCAGAAATCAAAGAGATCGCCGACAATGAACAGGTGTGATGCAGAGCCCTGTATGCTGCGGAGAAAGGAGATAAGATGCGTCTCCCGGTCTTCCCTGCCCTTAAAATGTATCCCAAGGTGGGCGTCTGAAATAAAGTAGGCTGTTTTTTTCATGACCTGATAATATGCATTATAATTACATAAAAAAAGTCCGACAGGTTTTTACCCGTCAGACCTGATTGATTATATGATGATGTCAATGACCTGTAATTACTATTGCCACATGTCTTCTGTGGTGTCTAAATCACTTGCCATATCACTGAAGTTGGCGTTTTCGTCATGCATATTGCCGAAGTTCAATTCACGCATATCTTCTTCATTAAGTTCTTCATCTTCAAACTTCTCGTCAACATCTCTAAGAATTTCATCGGCATCAAAACTTTCATCCAGCACCATCCTTCTTCACCTCCTCTGAAGACCGAAAGTTGGAACATTTTTAGATTTCACATGAAATAATAATGGATTCGGTCGATCTTGTCAATAGTTTTTTTTATAAATTTTATTTTTAACATATTGTCTTTACTATAAATAATGTTCCCGGTTCCCTGTAAAGAGCTGAAATTTCCACCAGGGAGAATGGCCGGAGTGCTTTAATACTTATAAAATACTGTGTATCGAAAGTGATTTTTTTTCTAAAGTAAGGGTGCTGTTCTGCCGATAAAAACTATAGAGGGTAGTACATTCTTATTAAAGGATTGTGTAATGGATGGTGTTTCAGCGGATATGGTTGCTCAGTCGGTTAATGCGCTAAACCAGGTAATGCAGGCTGCACAGGCGCAGACAATTGAACTTGCTGAAAAAATGGTATATGCAACGGTTGAGATTGCACTTGGTGTTGAAGCCGGTAAAGGTGAGTTGATTGATATTGTCGCCTGACAGGTTGTTTAGCCGGTAGCTTCGCTGAAAGTATGTCTCTTCTTATCTCTCTGCGCAATTAAATCTTCCTGATACGTCAGTATCATCTCCTCTTTTTCTGTGAGCCCTTCTATTTTCAATCCTTCCTCACAGAGTTTTTGCGCTTCCTCAAACAGTCCGGCTCGTCTCATAAGGTCGATAAGCAGGGTTTGTTCTTCAAGGGGTTTTTCAGCAAACGGTTGCTGTAGTTCCTGCGCCTTCAGGAGAAGCGCTATAGCTTCTATTCGTAATGTGCGGCCTTTAAAATGGAATTCACTGCTGTCATCACAGACCCATGCTGCTAAGAGTGTGGACTTGCCGGCTTCATTATAGGTGCCTGCACTTTTCTGGAGAATTGCCCAGCAGAGAAAGGTGTTGGTAGTCTCGGGGAGCGTAGAATCGTTAAGTTGGCGTTGATACAATGTTTCTTTCACAAGAATAGCTGCACCCTTCGGGCCGGTTGATATATCCGGCGCACAGTAACCGCAGGTCGTACACCGTTTCATAAGCATGTAGATTGAAGAACGGTGAGAATCACTCGGTCTGCCGTCAAGGTCATCCGGTTTGCCGATATTCAAGACACCGATATCAGCATAACGGTCTTTGGTTCCGCAGACAAAACAAACTTTCTTAACAAATACAACCGTTGTCATAATGTAAGATGCTACCTTAATTTATAAAACAGTACCATAGCGTCTTCGCTGTTATTAGTATACTATTTTTCCCGTGTACATCGAGTAAGAAATCCATTTTTTTCATATGGTTTTTAACAGCGGTGTTTTTTATGCCTACTTCAAGATAAAATATAACAAAAATTTTATCCTCATGCAAAAATAGTACGATAAGGTCGTGAGAAGAGAGATTGCAGTGAATTTGTGCAAAAATTACCACTATACATGAAATAAATTCCCGCAAATCAGTGAAAAATGCTAAAATTCTCTATAAGTCCTTGAAATTTGTTCCCGGACGGTTTGGTATTATTATTGCTTTTTGATAGTAAGGATATGTAATTGCGGAACAGTTGTCCGGAGGATTCAATGAGTAAAGATGAGAGAAAACTTTTGAAAAAGGCCAAGGATATCCATAAAAGAATTATTCCCTGCGGGAAAAAGGACTCATTTACAGAGTGCTTTACCCAGCATGGCGATAAGCTTTTTTTCTGGTTCGATACTGAAGATCACAGCACACACATGTTAGTTGCTGAAATAC
>JAUVGS010000539.1 GCA_030593665.1 Chitinivibrionales bacterium
ACCTCGGACCAGTTTTCCATCCCGGATCCATAGGCACCTGCAGAGAGATTGTTAATATCATCCTGTTACCGTTTCCGTTTGTACCGGGCTGTTAACCCGTGTGCGAACAAGTTGTCCCTGCGTTGAATACAAATTAATACTCAAATTATCGTTTCTGCTTTCCGGTATTTGATACAGTATTCTGGAATTATGAAATGGAAGGTCATGTGCGGTAACTCTATTATGTGGAAAATCGACGTGATGGAATAAGGTAAATAAGGTAGGATTTTTGGGAGTGTCAATTGGTCACTAAGGCGTTTAATAGCAAAAATTAAGGTTTAAAGAAATCGTGACGATAAAAGCACGGGCTTGTACTGAAAGCAATTGTTTAACCATAAATTTGGAGTTGACTGAGGCAACTCAAATTTGTCGTTAAACATACGGACAACGAACACATCTCCCTGCTGATTTTTCAAGGAGTTCCGGTTCGTCTATTTTACATTCGTTTCTCGCGATTGGGCAACGGGTGTGAAAAGTACATCCTGAAGGCGGATTTGACGGACTCGGCACATCTCCCTGAAGAATTGTCCGGGAGTAATTTTTTTTAATGGTTGGTGTAGGCACGACGGAGAGAAGTGCTTTGGTATATGGGTGAAACGGATTAGTGCAAATATTATTAGCCGGACCTGTTTCTACAATTTTACCGAGATACATCACGGCGATCCTGTCTGATATGTGGTTAACCACACTAAGGTCATGTGAAATAAATAAATAGGATAATTTGAGATCATTCTTTAATGCTATCATAAGATTTATTATTTGTGCCTGTATTGAAACATCAAGCGCAGAAACAGGTTCATCCGCAATAATAAGCTTTGGATTTAGTGCAAGGGCACGGGCTATACCAATCCGCTGACACTGCCCGCCGCTGAATTCATGGGGATATCTGTTTATCACGTTTGTTGCAAGGCCTACCCTATCAAGGAGTTCTGCAATTCGTTTTTTCCGGTCTTCCTTGGTACCGATATCATGGATTGAAAAAGGTTCCTCAAGAATACTGCCGACCGTCATGCGGGGATTTAAAGAGCTTAAGGGATCTTGAAATATTATTTGCATATTACGGCGCATTGCCTTGAGTTCGTTTCCTTTAAGCGCACAAATATTATGATCGTGGAAAGCTATTGTGCCATGTGTCGGTTCTATCAACCGTAAAATACTCTTTCCTGCAGTTGATTTTCCGCATCCTGACTCACCGACTAAACCGAGGACTTCATTCTCTTCAATCGTTAATGAGATATCATCGACCGCTTTAACATGTCCGACTGTTCTTGAGAAGAGTCCTTGAATAATTGGAAAATATTTTTTTAAATTAGTAACATTTAGTAACATTGTAACTCTCTAATCTCTATCCATGTTAAAACATGCGGCAGAATGTGTGTCGGTAATGGTTATTTCTGAAGGTAATTCTTTGCATGCGTCCGTATGCCGATCACAACGATCGTAAAAACGGCATCCTGCCCCAAATGCTGTAGCGTCAGGTAAGGTGCCCGGGATCACATACAACTGCTTATTACTCTTTTCAAGCGTTGGTACGGAATTCATAAGGCCTATTGTATAGGGATGTTTTGCGTTTTCGTATATATCAATGGCTGATCCTCTTTCTGCAACTTTCCCGGCGTATAAAACAACCACGTTATCTGCGATTTCAGCGACAACTCCAAGGTCATGGGTAATAAACAGGATTGCCATATTTCTCTCTTCTTTAATTTCGGCGAGCAGATCAAGTATCTGTGCCTGAACAGTTACATCCAGTGCGGTGGTCGGTTCATCAGCGATAAGGAGTTTTGGATCACACGACAGGGCTATTGCAATCATTACCCGCTGACGCATTCCTCCGGATAGCTGGTGTGGATATGCAGCGGCG
>JAUVGS010000109.1 GCA_030593665.1 Chitinivibrionales bacterium
AATTAATGTAAATCCGGATCCCAATGATGAGCAGTGGATTGCCGGTGGTGTTAAAAAAGCTGACTGGGAAAACTTCGTCAATAAGCTTCCCGCTTTTAAAATCAAGGGATTGGGCACGCGTCCTCTGGCACCGGACAAGGTTGATAATACCCAATCATCTGCATTCAGGCCGATTTTCAATCAGAAAGGAGGAAGCTGTGCACAGGCAAGCTCTATCGGATATGTTTTTACCTATGAGATTAATACCTTAAGAGGGCTTGCATCCAGTACAAAAGTAAATCAATATCCCTATGATTTCACCTATAATTTTGCAAACAGTGGCAGTGGCAGCAAAGGGTCCATGCCAAATCAGGGCTTTGAAATAGCCCAGAAACTCGGTATTCCCAATGTTGACGTTTACGGCGGCTTTGGACTCGGTGACCATGACCGCTGGGTCTCCGGATATGAGGTTTATTATAACGGCATGAAAAACAGGGCCGCGAGTCAGTTTACCATTAATGTCAGTACCGCGAATGGTATTAATGAGATGAGAGAGTGGCTTGATAACCATGGTGCCGGTGATGATAAGGGCGGCTGTATGGCCTTCTGTTACAACTCCAGTGGCTGCAAGACAATTTCTCTTGCAAGCGGCACTCCGGAAGCCGGTAAAAAAGCAATCGTTAAATTTGGCTCCGGCGGCGGACATGCCGTATCAATAGCCGGGTATAATGATTCGGTTCGGTATGATTATAACGGCGATGGCCAGTATACCAATAACGTTGACCTTAATGGTGACCGTGTTATCGGGGTTGAAGACTGGGAAATCGGTGCGGTACTTATGGTTAACAGTTGGGGCACCAGTTTCGGCAACAGTGGTAAGATCTGGGTCATGTACAAGATGTGTGCAGATCCCGACGGCATGTGGAGTACCAAGGTATATGGTATGCGTACACGGGAAGAGATTGTACAGCCCCAGTTGACTTTTAAAACGACGATTGATCATAACCAGCGTAATCAGATAAGACTCAAAGCTGGAGTATCGAATAATCTAAATGCAACAAAACCTGATGAAACTATTTCATGGGGTAAAGCTTTTAATTATGCAGGAGGCTCCTTTCCAATGTGCGGTGAGAGCGGCCCGTCTGAAATAGAAATAGGCCTTGATGCCACGCTGTTACTGGATGAAATAACCGGTACACAGGCGAAACTGTTCCTGCAGGTTGATTCAAAAGGCGGTACCGGTACGGTGAAAAAATTCTCCGTTATTGATTACTCCGGCAGTTCACCCGTAGAAACCGTCTGTGATCAGACCAATGTTTCTATCAGCGGAACAACCTATCTGTCGGTTATATTTTCCGGACAGCCGGGTATTAGCATATTGTCGCCAAACGGCGGCGAGAAATGGGAGCAGAGCAGTCCGCAGACCATTGTCTGGAGTGATAATATCGATGACAATGTAAAAATTGAGTTGTATAGGGGTAGTGCATTAAAGGAAACTTTATCCGATAACATCGAAAGTGACGGCTCATTTGAATGGGTTGTGCCTGAAAAATTTGAGCCTGGCAGCGATTATTCGATTAAAATCACCAGTGTTGCTAATGATGCAATAATCGATGAAAGTGATGCCCCGTTTTCCGTAGAAGAGGAATATATTATCAGTACGTTTCCACATGTGGAGCCCTTTGAAGAACTGGATCCAGGGAAAGTGGCTCTTCCAACAAAATGGGAACAGCTCGCGGATGATGATTTTGAGTGGCTGGTACTGTCCGGTCCTACCCCGTCAAAGGAGTTTGAGTCCACCGGCCCCAACGGTGACCATACTGACGGTAATGGTAATTATATCTATATGGAAGCGTCCAGTCCGAATAATCCTGAGAAAAAAGCAAGCTTTATTACACCGAAATTTGATATCAGCAGCCTTGATAAACCGGAATTAAGCTTCTGGATTCATATGTTCAGTGATTCCAACACCATGGGCGATCTCTATCTCGATATCTATGTTGACGGCATCTGGAAGAATGATGTCCTTCATCTGACCGACGATCATGGTGATGCATGGTTCGAAGTTAAGCAGGACCTTATTGACTATGTCGGCAAAAGGGTTATTTTCCGTTTCCGCGGTGTCATCGGTGAGACCTGGTGTGGTGATATCTGCATCGATGATTTCAAGGTCGCGAAAATGAATAGTACCCCGATTATCGGCAATGTTCTGCCTTTGTCGCAGTTTGATGTAGGTTATTCCGGTTCCCGCATACGTTTCCAGGTTCCGGGCGACATTGATAAAACAACCGTTACACTGTCACTGTATTCTATTCAGGGACAATTGGTTAAAGAGTATACGCGCCAAGATTTGGGTGCCGGAAATTACTCGGTGGACCTCTTTAATAATCTCGCGGCGGGAATGTATCTGTGCAGGATGAAAACAGTTGATTTTAAAAAGACTATCAGTGTTATCGTTCCTAAATAGTTTTTGTTAAATATTGACAGATGACCATCATTGTCATTATTCATTCTTAAGCATAAGGAATTACAGACTTCGTTTGTTTCTATTATACTTTTGTGTTTACCCGCATGCTTTGGGCGTGACAGTGCAGTAGCTGCGATTATGACTGCATGGAAGTGGGAGCAAATCAATGCTCTTAAACACTTAAAAAGCTGCGTTGTCACTCCGTTCTGAACATTGAGGTGGATAAAGATTTCGTTTTTTTTCGTTGCCGTTTGTTGTTTCCGGCCAAACGAATTACGGAAAGCGCAAGAGATACTTTCAATTATAGCCACTTTCTATTTATAAAATAGCCGCAGATATAAAAAAAATGACTTAATTTCTAAATGATGCGCGGAATGCTTGCTCAACAGAGATGACATTTTGTAGTTTTAAGCACGACTGTTTATCCGTACGTATGTCCAAATAGTTCAGTATAAAGGAATTCATGGTAGAATACAGCAATTTTGTATCAAAGAAATGGGATCTTTCTGAAGAGATTGCAGTAAAAATTTGTGAACACTTTGAAAAAGGTGATTCTGTATTCTACGTATGTGATTATGTCCCTGCCATTGCTGTAGAAGTAAATGTATCAATACTTGCAGATATTTTCAGCACCCTCACGGAAGTAAAAGGATTATCGCCAAAAAAGAAACGGGTAATAAATGCCCTCGGTAAAGCTGATGTTTTAACCGATGAGGTAAAAAAGACAGTCACATTATGTGCCAGCTCGGTTGAACTCGATGATATGCTGCTGCCGTATCGCCCGAACTCGCGAAGCCGTGGCCGGCTGGCCGTTAAAAAAGGCCTTAAGCCGCTTGCTGACATCATTGACGATCAGGAGATTGAAGAAGGCTCAGTCGAAGAACTGGCGGAGGAGTATGTTGGTAATGACAGTACGCTCAAATCTGTCAAGGATGTCATCGAAGGAGTGAAAGATATTCTTATTGAGCGCTATGCATACGATGAGACAGCCCGTTCAATGGTGCGTGACGTCGGCTATGAAGACGGCTTTTTTGAAATACTCCCCAAGGTTAAAAAAGATAAACGGTTTATTGCCTACCGTAATAAGATGGTCCCGATCAATGAGTTGACATCAGAAGAGTATCTGACGTTGATAAAAGCCGAAGAAGAGAAAAAGATACGTTTTAAACACGGGGTACAGCTTTTCCATATCAATGAGCTGCTTCGCCATCATTATATCGAGAATCCCGATGCGATCGGCTATGATCTTATCTGTGAAATTATTGATGAATGCTGGACACGTTCCTTGCAGCCTGTTGTAGAACGGGATGTGAAAGCACGGATTTATAAACAAGCTGAGGATTGGGCAATTCGCAAAATTGATGAGGAATTACAGAGTTCCAGTGCTGATAAAGAGGCTTCAGGTTCCCTGCTTGCTATCGGCAAATATAATGATAAAAATCTGGTCATTGTTGCAGTCGGTAAAGAAGGCCACCTGCTCGGTGCGGCTCATGAAAAACTGGGAGGCAGAGATAAAGATTTCTTTTCAAACAGGATAATACAGTTTTTCAACCGGTATAAGCCAAAGAAAATTATAATAAAGAATAATGATTTTGTTGAAACTGCAGAGGAGGTCGTTAAAAAATCTTTGCGAAATGTATTTGGCGATGTGACGGTTGAGAAATATTCACCCAGTGGCGACAGTAGCGGACTGAAACGGTCTCAATGGATGCAGGAACGATGTGCGGTTCTTGAAGAAGATATGAAGGATGTATATACCTGCGGATTAATGTACCTCAAGCCGCTAAGTATGATTCCCCGGATTGGACTTCAATATTTTTCAATCCATCCCCTGCAGAAATTAATCAGTGATGAGCGGTTGGCACAACTGTTGAGTCTCAGGATTACCGTAACAGAACTGTATAAAGGGATACCATATCTGGATGCACCTGATTCTGTACTGCAGAATTTTGAATGTGTGCCTAAAGAGGTGCTTGTTCATATCCGAAAGGAAGGCGCCCGAAAACCATTTGTAACGAAAAATGATCTGTTGAAAGTCGAAGGGATGACCGAGCTGATATTCAGAAATGTAGCCGGTTATATCATCATTCTCAATGCACAAAATGCTGTTGATCGCACCTTGGTACATCCTGGCTTTTATGAATGGATAAAT
Source organism: Chitinivibrionales bacterium (assembly GCA_030593665.1). The sequence continues at coordinate 4,599 of JAUVGS010000109.1, forward strand.
TGCATCTCGCTGGAGCTGAATGCATCATTAGATTCATTGGTTAATGATCCTGAACGTATTCGATCAGTGGCCTGTGAGAATTTTGAAGAAAAGGTCTTTCTTGACCAGAAACTTCCCGAGTATTTGCGTGTCGGTCAGAACTTCCCGGTATTAATAAGAGGGAGCAAGCACCGCAGAAAACAACGTCTCTCAGAATTGAAAGAGGGAACGGTCGTTTCCGGTCGTGTAACGAATATTACAAAATTTGGTGTCTTTGTTGATATCAATGCGGTATGTGATGGCCTTATTCACATCTCACAACTCGCTGATGAATATGTTGAAACTGCCGAACAGGTGGTGAAACCGAATGACCTGGTTGATGTTCGTATTTTAAAAATTGATAAGAAAAAGAGAAGAGTTTCCCTCTCAATGAAAAGACTAGGTTCAAAAGCTCCAAAAGTCCGTCCTTCAGAAGGACAGCTTTCCACCCTCGCCGACCATTTTAAAAACCGCTAAAAGCATCCCTTCAGATTCAAATAGTACTAAGTTCAGAGGAATGGTCAGGAAGTGTCACTCTTGTATATCAATCCTCGGGCAGTCTTCCCACAGGTTTTCCAGCGAGTAATATTCCCGCAGTTCAGGAAGCAGAATATTAATGACAACGTCGGAATAGTCCAGAAGGATCCAGCGTCCCTCATTAATTCCTTCAGTATGCCAGGGAGGATTATGTTGTTCCTTGAGGCCGATGATTATAGCATATGCAATCGCACGATTATGCACCTCATTTTTACCGTGGCAGATAAACAGCCACTCAGCAATACCTGACTGGTTACCGGGATTCAAAAGGACAATGTTTTCAGCTTTCTTGGTAAGTGCCAGTGAAACAGCAACATCAACAAGCTCTTTCCCATTGAGTATATTGTTGTCATTAACAGTCATAGAATGAGTTCTCCAAAATCAGTTCCAACAAAGATGATTACATTATAGAGTTCTTCACCGGTCCTGATACAAACGAGTTTATTGGTATTCAGCGCGGCAGAGACCTGTTTGGCAATTGCCATATCCTTCGTACGTGAAACGATTATGGTATAAGGGTAGTTCCAACTGGAAGCGTTCTCAATATTTTTTACATCAAAACCTTTATCACGGAGAAAATCAGCAACGGCACCGGCGGCGCCGGTAATACCACATCCGTTTAACACTTCAATCCTGCCGATTGAAGGTATACGCGAGGTAACTTTTGTTTCAATGGATGATTGCGTGTCGGATACAGTACCTTTTTGTGTGCCGATAGATATTGCACATAGTGCGATAGAACAGATGGTAAGAAAGATAATAATATTTCTCATAAAATCAGTTACAAATATCCCCGGCTGTTTATAGAGGTTCAACCTCAATTGTCTGACTGCGGTCAGGACCCACAGACAGTATTAATACCGGAATATCATAGCAGAGTTCCCGGATTCGTTTTACATATCGAACGGCATTATCCGGCAGATCGGAAAAGTCTTTACAGCCGGATATATCGGTATTCCACCCCGGGTGTGTTTCATAGACAGGTACGGCCTGTTCCAATTCCGATGCGGTGGACGGAAAATGCTCTGCTTTCTTCCCGTTAATTTTATAATGGGTACAGAGGTTTATCTCTTCAAAAGTATTGAGTACATCCAGTTTTGTCAGGGCCATACGGGTGAATCCGTTTAGTTCGATTGCTTTACGAAGGACAACACTGTCAAACCATCCGCAACGGCGCGACCGCCCGGTCGTTGCACCAAATTCATCACCTTCAGTGCGTAATTTCTCCCCCGTTTCATTGTCCAGCTCTGTGGGAAAAGGGCCGTTTCCAACCCGGGTGGTGTATGCTTTTACGATGCCGATAACGTGATCGATAACTGCAGGACCAACTCCGGAACCATGGCAGACTGATCCTGAAATGGTGTTTGAAGAGGTAACAAACGGGTAGGTCCCATGATCGATATCCAGCATGGTTCCCTGAGCCCCTTCAAAAAGAAGGTTTTTACCTTCCCGGAAACTGGTAAAAAGGTACTGTGCAGTGTTGCGGATATGAGGAATAATTCGTTCCCGTATCGAGTGATATTTCTCAACAATTTCCTCAAAACTGATTTTAAGAGAACCCTGGTAAACGTTTTCGATGAGATATTTTTTCTGGGTATACGCTGATTCGAGTTTTACTTTAAAGAGTTCCCAGTCAATAATGTCGCCGGTACGAAGGCCAATACGGTTGGCTTTATCCGCATATGCCGGCCCAATACCCCGGCCTGTCGTACCAATTTTTGTCCCCGTTATTTGTGATTCAAGGGCACTATCAAGCGCTTTATGGTAGGGGAGAACCAGATGAGCAATATCTGAGATAAAAAGTCTGTTTTCAACGGAAATACCGCGTTGCTGAAGATCGTCCACTTCAGCGAGAAACTGCTCTGCATCAAAAACAACGCCATTAGCAATTAT
>JAUVGS010000475.1 GCA_030593665.1 Chitinivibrionales bacterium
GGTCACCAATACGGAAGTAAAAGATATGATCTCTTCAATAAAATCCTATCCGCTTCTGTCGGGCTTCCGTGGTGAAAAGGGTGTTAATCAGGATATGCTTGCGGAAACACTGCAACGTGTTTCGCAACTGGTTACTGACCTGCCGATGATCCAGGAGATGGACCTGAATCCTGTCATGGCATTTGAGGACAGCATCTATGTTGTGGATGCGCGGATTGGTATTTAGTTAATTAATATTAGGTAATTGCAAAAATATTGAAAATTACATAAAAGTGTCATTGCGAGGAGTGAAGCGACGAAACAATCTCCTACATATCAACGAGTTAAATATTGCTTTGCTACGCTCGCAATGACAATATCGCCTTAAAATATGACTTTTGCAATTAGCTCAATAGTATCTATAAAGTATTACATACAGAAGCAATCTCATGAATGGATACCTGGGATTGCTTTTCTTTTCTCAAAGATATCTAAATAAACAAATCTATTTTACCGGCAGAATGATAGCCCGGATAAAAATATTCCCCATTAAAATGCATTTTTTCATTAATACCTATTATTTTATTATTCCACTATCCTATTAATCACCCATTTTACATAGGATACAAAATGACTATCCAAAATGCCCCTTTTCTTTCATGTTTCATAATCTCTAAATTTATATCAAGGATCTAATACTATGGCTGGCTGGCTAAACCTTGGACAGATACTTAAAGTTAACGCAAAGAAATTTCCCGCCGCAGTTGCTTTAAAGGACAGCACAAGAACGCTTACCTATCCGGAATTAAACAGGAGAGTGAACAAGCTTTCTCACAGCCTCCTCTCCCTTGGATTAACAAAAGGGGATAAGGTCTCGGTGCTGCTTCCAAACAGTATTGAAATCGTGGAGGCCTATCTCGCCGCAGCGAAGACCGGGCTTGTCATCGTCCCGATACATATCCGCCTCGTCGAGAAAGACATAGACTATATCATGAATAATTCAGACACCAGGGCATGTATAATACAGGATGAATTTACCGGGATAATTAAAACAATAAGGCCGAACCTCAAGAATATAGCACCGGACAGGTATATCATTGTCGGGAAAGAAAAAGAGGGGTATACGGAATATGAACGTTTCATCCGTGAAACCCCGGACCAGGAGCCGGCAGTGGAGGTCCTGCCGGAGGACACCTGGATTCAGCTCTATACATCCGGTACGACAGGAAAACCCAAAGGGGTAGTCCGCTCCCACGAATCATATATTGCCTTCTACCTTATAAATGCTATTGACTTTGGGTTTAATGAATATGACATCTGTTTGAATGTGATGCCCCTGAGCCATGTCAATTCCACCTTTTTTTCCCTCACCTTTACCTATATCGGCGGTATGGTGTATGTGCACCCGGAACGCCATTTCCAGGCCGAAGAAATACTTGAGATTATCGAGAGGGAAAAAATCACCTTCATATCGCTTATACCGACACACTATAACCTCATTCTTAACATATCGGAAGAGGCTAAAAAAAGAGATATCAGCTCTATCAGAAAACTGCTCTGTTCCTCAGCTCCGGTCAGGATGGGTATGAAAAAGGCGATTATGGAGTTTTTCCCGGGTGTTGACCTTTACGAAGCGTACGGCTCTACTGAAGCGGGGATTGTTACGGTTCTTAAACCCGAAGATCAGCTCAACAAATTAGGATCTATCGGCTATGAATCGTTGGGCACCGACTTTGTTAAGATTCTTGACATAGAAGGAAATGAAGTTGCACCGGGCCAAATAGGTGAGCTGTATTCCCGTGGGCCGATGCTGTTTGATGAATATTACAAGATGCCTGAAAAAACCGCTAGCTCCTTTAGAGACGGATGGTTCAGTGCAGGTGATATGGCCAGACGTGATGAGGATGGCTTTTTCAATATCGTTGATCGAAAGGACAACATGATCATTACCGGCGGTGAACATGTCTATCCCAGCGAAGTAGAAGAAATCATCGGCAGTCATCCTGATGTCTTTGATGTCGCTGTCATCGGGTTACCCGACGAAAAATGGGGGGAACGGGTGGCGGCTGTGGTCGTTCTCAAGTCAGAAATCACTGAAGAAGCAATTATTGAATTTTGCCGGGATAAAGTCGCGGGATACAAACGCCCGAAACAAATTATATTTATTAAACCGGATGAAATGCCCCGTACCGGAAGTGGTAAGATACTGCATCGGGTACTTCGAGAAAAATTTGGTGGTAAATAGTGTCTATAAAATGAATGTTATCGATAAATAAGAATATCAAGCGTTTTATCTTAGGTGCATAAACTATAATAGTCATGGTGAGCGAGCCTGTCCTGAGAGGAGACGAAGGAAACCATCTACCTAATTGTAAATCAAATAAGGAAATATCCCTCGACTCCGCTCGGGATGACATTAATTTTGAAAGAATAAACATAATCAAGTCGAAATCAGTACAAAGATCATTCGGTATCACCGTTACTATAACCATTGATACCAAATACATG
>JAUVGS010000276.1 GCA_030593665.1 Chitinivibrionales bacterium
GTATAAAAAACCTTATGGGCCTGGTGTACGACCGTATGGTATTCCATGAAAAACTGGAATTGAACCGTGCTATAGCCGAGCAACTTTTGTATATGATGCCGAAACTTACGATTATTGATTGTATATGGGCGCTTGTAACTCGCGGCCCCAGCGGTCCCGGCAAGACAGTTGAGCTTAATACAATAGTGGCCAGTACTGACCCGGTCGCAGCTGATTCTTATACGGTTGGACTCGCACGCTGGTACGATCGGGAATTTACAGGTACGCATGTGAAACATATCAAGATCGCTCATGAGATGGGTTTTGGTGAGATTGACGTGGCTAAGATGGATGTGAAAACAGTATAAGATTATGACCATGATTGGAGTAATGGAGTACTGTTAAAACATTGGCCATTACTCCACTATTCCAACACTCCAAGGTCTCCAATATTTAACTACGAGTATAATTATGAGACTAACAACCTTCCGAAAAACAACACAAGGCGTCACCTTCACTCTGTTTATTATTCTCTTCCTGTTCACCGTATATCCCTTTCCGGAAAAATTCCCGGTAGACGCGTTTCTGCGGCTCGATCCGCTTGTTGCGTTAATTGCCATGATAGCTTCACGTGCATTTATTGCAACCATGATATGGGCTGTCGCAATTATTATTCTTACCGTAATCATCGGCCGTTTCTTCTGCGGTTATATCTGCCCGCTCGGCACATTCATTGACATAGTAAACTATCTCTTTTTCCGAAAACACTATAAGCAGGAAACACTGAAACCGAAACCGAACAGAAATATTAAATATTTTATACTCATCGGCGTTATTGCCGCATCGCTGCTCGGTGCAAACCTGCTGCATTTTTTCAGTCCTATGGCTATTACCCCACGGGTATTTACTTTGGTGATTTTTCCACCCATCCTCTGGTTTTCAAATTTTGTTATAGATCTGTTCCGGCCGATACTCTTCACCATGGGTATGGATTCCATTGTCCACTTTACTTTTCATAAATTGTACTTCACCGGGACTGTGACAACCTTTCTTCTCATCGGTGTTATTATAGTCGCCAACTACTGGCGCAAACGTTTCTGGTGCCGGTACATCTGTCCCACGGGAGCACTGATCAGTATCTTCTCACGGTTTGGTATATTTAAACGCACCGCATCTTCACAAATGTGCAATATCTGTCAAGACTGTATTTCATCATGCGATATGCGGGCAATTGAGGCTGATCCGGCAAAAATTATTCTCAGCGAATGCACGCTGTGCGGTAACTGTGTTGATGCATGCAACAGTAACGGCGTCTCTATTAAAATGCTCCCATCCACCCTGACCGGTAATTCGACACGGCTTAATGTTAAACGGAGACAATTTATATACTCTGCGGCTGCCGGGATTATCGGTGCGTCGGCAATAAAGGCCGGCCTGCATAATAAGAAAAATATCAACGGCAGATATATTCGTCCGCCCGGCTCGATCCCGGAAAAAGACTTTCTTGCACGATGTATCCGGTGTGGAGAGTGTATGAAAGTCTGTAAAACCAACGGGCTACAGCCGACAAACCTCGAAGCCGGATTTGATGCGCTATGGACTCCGCACCTGGTCCCACGAACAGGCCCGTGTGAGGATAAGTGTAACATGTGTGGTCGCGTGTGCCCGACACAGGCTATACGATCATTACCGGTGGATGAAAAACTCTTTGTCAAAATCGGTACGGCAGTAATCGATCGTGACCGGTGTATTGCCTGGGAGCAGAACAAGCTCTGCCTGATCTGCGACGAGATATGTCCTTATGATGCGATCGAATTCAAAGTTGTCACCACATTTACCGGCCCTTTTAAACGTCCTTTTGTTGTTGAAGAAAAATGTACCGGCTGCGGCTGGTGCGAGAACAAATGCCCGGTATTAGGTCGCGGTGCAATTGAGGTTTACTCTATCGGCGAAGAACGCCTCGCCAAAGGATCCTATATCACAGAACGGAAAAAGGAAATGAGAGAAGTCACTGACAACGAGGAAACCTCTTACGATGCTGAAGCCTTAGGATCAGGTGGTGAAACAGGGGCGAAACAAAAACAGCAGGAGGTATCTTCACCCTATCAACAGGAAACAGGTCAGGGTGAAAAAGAACAGGTACCGGGTGGATTTATCACAGAGGAAAAAGAAGAAGAACCATTGCCGGGTGGATTTACTCTTGATTGATAACCTTTTCAATGTGTCAATACAACTGGTTCATCAAATCCCAGATATATTTCAACGAGATAGCATCATGGTTTTCACCGAAGCTTTTTTCGGAGTAGATATCTTTCTTATTCCCGGACACCACATTCCTTCCGGCGATAAGACGTGAACTCCGCATCATGAGGATGCCGACGATATTGTCTGTGATGACATTATCAAGTATCATTGGGGATGCAAAATCTGCGACAATACCATACTTATTCCGGTAAATCTTATTCTTTTTTATATGTGCCGCCGATTTATTAGTGCAATAGATCGCACAATGATTGCCGACAAATTCACACGATTTAATACTCGGTTTTGCACCATAAATAAAATTTCTGTATGCCCCTTCAATCCGGCAATACCGCAACACTGCGTCAGCTTTCTCTCCCCTTATTTCCAACCCCTGCCAGCACGGTTTTTCTGTTGATCCCCGCGTTCTGCCGACACCGGTAATCAGTATCGGTTTCTCTTTGGTACCCTCTGCAATAAGTAATCCCTTTACAACAAACTGAAAGTACCCGCTGAATCGGATACTAACGCCGGGCTTAATAACACAGGTCCCATTCTCCGGGACTTCAACAGAATTGGTAAGAATAGTGTCATGAGCAAATTTCATTGAAGGTTCTGATCTCTTTTTACACAACCCAACCTGACACAAAATCAATAGCGTAAACATACCCGCTATTACAACATTTAATTTCATGGTAATTCCCTCTCTATTTCACTAACGCGGGATAAACCCGCAAGTAAGTACCTTATCAGATTCCTTTCTAACCGAAGAAAGCATTCGGAATAAAGTATTGTAACAAATAAATTTGTAACCAATACCTAAAAAACAAGAAAGCTATCTGTAAGGTACTAAAACCAACGAAGCTTTCTCTTCCCACTGTACCGAAACATCAGATAACGAACATGCCGGTGTAGTAAAGACCATATCCGCACTAATGAGGCTTTTAGTATCAATGCTTAACACTGCTGCCCCTTTCCCATTACCGGCAAGTGGCAATCTGTTTATATGACTGGCTGTGTCAAACCGGGCTTCATCTACCGCATAGCGGAATAACCAACTGATATATGCCCGCTTATTATCACTTGCCGTAGTTCGTACACTGTCAAAAGTAAATGACTGGTATACCTCACACGTCGCAGATCCCTGCGATGTTGTCAATGGGAATTGTTTTTCACGTTCCCATGAGAATCCGGGGCGGACAGATTTATCGGGTAGCGATGGAAGCACTTTGATCAATTGACGATATAAATCCCACTCCGCCATACCTGACATTGGCACGAGCAGAGAGTCATGCGGATTCGAAAGATCATAATTAAGTGCAACAGTATATGAGGCATTATACATCTGATCTGTTACATGGTTTATTTCGACATCATCAAGAACGTTGGATACTATATCAACGTTTTCCGCCTTGAGGAGAAGCTGATTATGGTTCTCTGTTTTCTTCCCGACAAAAAGACACTCTATCGTACTCGAAAGATCCGATATCGAATCACCAACGGTGAAGGTTCCGCCGATATCACAGGTTAATGTATACTGCCAGACATCCTGAGAGGTAAAATCTACAGCCAAAGAAACAGCAGCGTCTTTTTGACATGAAACCGGAAAAAAAGCAGCATACAATATAAAAACCAGAATAACAAAAAAAATTTTCATACATCCTTCCTGATAGGTTAAAAATATTCCTAACTGGTAACGGTTCACAGGTTCAGGGTTCCCCGTTCAAAGGTTATCTCCGTAGGCAGGTATGAAAGCGCCTGGATAACATTGCGTAAAAGCAGAGGGTCTTCTGCTTAACACACTGTAAAATAGCCTTTTCCGTGAAAAA
>JAUVGS010000255.1 GCA_030593665.1 Chitinivibrionales bacterium
ATTCCCTCCGGTGGTGGGATCGTTTCAATCTGTTTGGCAAAGGTACCCGGAATGGTAGAACAGTATTGAGCCAGATCATCAATTGTGGTAACCGATTGAGTGATTAAACCAACACTGGTAAGTGCGACCGGGGAACTCATACATCACCTGCCTTTGTGAACAATAGTGCAAATGCTTCGCCGCCGAATCCAAGGGAGTTGCTCAGGACCGTATCAATTTTATAATCTGATTTTGGTTCTTTCAGAATTTGAATGTCTTCAAATGCAGGGTCTTGCTCATCATGGAATAGCGTAGCAGGCGCAATACTTTCCAGCAGTGCAATTATAGAAAAAACAGCGCTTAATCCTCCTGAGGCTCCAAAGGTATGCCCCGTCATTGACTTGCTGGAACAGGCCGGTATTCTATTTAGAGTATTGCCAAAGACTGTTTTTAGTGCATTATATTCCGAGTTATCGTTAACCCGTGTACCGGTGCCGTGCAGATGAATATGGTTGATATCTACCGGCGTCTTCCCGGCGGTGTTGAGAGCTTCCCGGATGGCAGCAGCAAGTCCGGCTCCTTCAGGGTGGGCAGCAGTGAAATGGTATGCGTCAAGAGCATCACCAAAACCGATTATCTTTGCCAGGGGGGCCGCACCTCTTTGTTGTGCTGATGCAGCGGATTCAAGAATGAACATGGCCGCACCTTCACCCGGATTGAGACCATTACGATGGACATCAAAGGGTTTGCAGCATTCTTTGGAAATCAGTTGCAGGCAGTTAAAACCGGCAACAATAAAAGGGGAGAGGGCCTCAAAACCACCGGCCATTATAATATCACTCTTTCCATGACGAATCCTGTGAAAGGCATGTCCGATGGCTGCGCTGGCTGAGCCGCAGGCTGATGCAATGGTCCGGTGCTTGCCGGTAATACCCATTGATTTAACTATAGCCGGAACCGGTGCGCAGGGAAGGAAATGTTTTATCAGAGAAACATCGGCTGGTTCATTTTGTGTGAGTTTACGATAATATTGTGTCCCACCGTGCATGTTACCGAGAGTGGTTCCGGCGATCAATTCCGCATCAACCGGTGTGGTTAATCCTGCGGAGTTAAGAGCATCTTTACAAACGGTTTCCAGCAGGATATTTGCCCGGTTATGCGCACTTTCTTCAATATCATACTCAATAACCTCAGTTGAAACTTTACCGCATATACACGGATCGGGCGGTTCCCCATTAAAGAGATTGTGAGGTGCCAGCCCGGTTTTAGCATGTCTGACAGCAGAAGAGTGTGCCCGCATGCCTGTACCCAGGGCAGAGATAACACCGACTCCAGTTATCCATACCTCATGCATCACTTTCCACCTCTTGTTGAGATTGCGGAGTATTTCTTTTACGTTTGGGAGCAACCCGCTGATACAATTTATACATTTTATAGGTCTGCGGTTCATCCATATAAAATGTCTTCCAGGCATAGTGGTATAATTTTTGGAGTTTATCAGGACTCATCAGTTTCGGTTGATATACGACATGGCCAGCATCGTATTGTGATAAATCGTTGGTGATAATCCGGTTCTCTTTTTCAAACTGGGCGCGGATCGGTGTGTGGGTAAACGGCGTCAGTATAGTAAATTCTGCGAGGTCGAGTTCTATTTCAAGAAGAAAATCAACCAACCGTTTAATATAATCCTCATCATGATCATCCATACCGAGAATAATAGTTCCCTCAACACCAATACCAAAACTTTTATACCGTTGCACTCTCTTTTTGATATATTCCGATGTGTCAAATATCGCTTGATATACGTACCATGCACCGGCCTGTGCAGCAAGATCAAGCACTTCGTCATCATCCTGAATAGGATGACAGCACCATTTTTTCTTGAAAGGGATCATGGTACGAAACAGGTCGATCTCCCATTGTTTCTCCTGGGCAAGCGAGTTGTCAACGACAAATAACCGGTCATTATCGATGGTAGCCAATTCTTCTGCGACATTTTCCATTGGACGCGGCCGGAAACTGCGCCCACCCAAAAACGGTGTGCAGCAGGGGAAACAGTTGAATCTGCATCCGCGTGAAGCATGGAACAGGTCAACCATTCGTATACCTTTGTAATCATAGTTTTTATAATTCAGAATTGATCGTCGTGCCGGTCCGATTGATTCCGTGGGTGGGAAATCCTGATGATAATCATACAGTGATTTCAGGTGACTGTTTTTTTTATCAGTAAATACCTGCTCCAGTCGTCCCTCAACTTCACCAAAGAACAAGCTGGTACAGTGATTCCGGACCTCTTCCGCATGAAGCATTGAAGAGATTCCGCCGAAGATCACCTCTTTTCCCATCCCGATAAATTTCTTTGAAATAGTAAAAGCATCGGGCAGTTGTGAAGTGAGCATGACCGATATACCGATAAAATCCCATTCGTCCGTGTAGGGAATGTCTTCAAGATTATGGTCAACAAATGTGACGTTTACCCACTCCGGTATTTCAGCAGCCATGACAACAGGGCCGTGCGGGGGAAGGTGGAATTCTGTCTGGTGTTCAAGTTTCGGCCAGGTCGGATACACTAAAAGAAAATTCACGACTGCATCTCCAATGTCAGGTGGAATAATTAGTACCTATACCCACCGCGTTTCAAGTGGTGCGCAAGCTGTTTGTCAATCAGTTTCTCCTGTTCACTATTTATATCATATACATTTTTTTTATACACTGAGTGGTCGCTGAGAACGCCGGTTAATTGTGTATTAAAAGATGTGGTATATTCAAGGGTAAAATGTGAGTAGATAGATTGTATTGTGGGTATGGCGTCACGTTCCAGTTCTTCGAATTTAATCTCAATATATTTCTTTTCCGGTAATGCAGACAGATCATTCCGTATCCGGGTCATAATCTGATCAAAACTGCTGACGACCTCTTTGAATTCAGGAGGTTTCCATTCTTTGCGTAGTGCATTATGTTTGCCGACAATAGTCCACATGTTAACCGTTGAGGGAATTACGATACGGGGATCACGGTAAATATGAATGAATATCGCATCAGGGAACAGTTCTTTCAGCATGGGGATACGAAGTGAGTGAAAAGGATTCTTAAATACAATACGTTTACCGGTGTGCATGAATAACTTTTTTACAAAATAGGTAAAAGCAGTTTCCCATGCAGTCCTTTCCGAGTCGGTAAGGACAAATGGTTTTAAATCGGACAGAAAGTATTCTGATGAGTGAGGAAAAATTAATTTTTCCAATGGTGATATTCCGGTCATCCGGAATAATGCATACTCGTCCTCCTGAGGATCATCAAGGCCAAGCCGTACATTATCCATAGGCCTGGTTTTGGGCAGAAACCAGTTCATGGCTCGTGTTATGGATTTGCGTGCTGAGATATAACTTTCCGGATAGGTACATTGCATCAGCGTTGGGGTGGTAAACCGGGGATCACACTGCAATAACCGGTGCAGAAAGGTGCTCCCTGTTCTCCAGTGGCCGATAATAAAAACAGGATCAGTCGGCTTGGGTGTGTTTTGTATCTTTCGTTCGAATTGAGCTTTTTCCCTGAATGCTACCAAAGATGACCATACGGAGTTTTGCAGTATAAATGGAAAGAAAAGGAGATTGCGAGGCCTGAGGCTGATACCGTTCCGAAAGATGAGTTTAAGGAAAATTTTCAGTCGTGTGGCAATAATAAGATAAAATTTTAGCATAGTATAATATAGTCATTAGAGGTAATTGCAAAAGTCTCTTTGTAGATTCCAAAATCATTAATAAGGGACTTATATGGAGTATTTATAGTATAAATTCGACTTTTGCAATTACCTCATTAGATCAAAGATTTTATTGCTCTTATTTTAAAACAATATGCGCGGTATCAATGTCACCGGTGACCTTGAATTTACACTTTTTGAATTTTGGCCCGAAAAATCCATAGCTGGGTTTGTATATCCGGTATGGTTCTTTAGGGCCGAATAAACCCATGTTTATTTTCCCATCACCGTTGACATCCTGATAGCATGCAATAATATATTCCCCTGGAGAAACCCCGGTAAAGGAATAATCAGCAGTATCAGGTGGCAGCTTGTCACTTTCAAAAATGGTTTTTCGATAACAATTACGGTTATTGAAATCATCTTCGGTAGGGTATAAGGCCATATATATAGTTTTCCCCGGCCGATAATTTGTGATTGTGCCGCTGATAGTAAATATTGTATCAGTTGTTTGTGCGAAACATATTGAATACATAACCAGCACGCTG
>JAUVGS010000094.1 GCA_030593665.1 Chitinivibrionales bacterium
TATACACGTTTTGTAAAGTAGGCAAGTATTGCCGCCTGGAATCCCGACCCGGTGCCGATTTCAAGAATTTTCTCATTGCCGCCTTTTTTCAACTCAAGAAGTTCCGTCATCAATGCAACGACATAGGGCTGTGAAATGGTCTGGCCGATACCGATTGGGAGTGCGTTGTCATCATATGCCTGCTCAAACAGCGCCTCATCCACAAAGAGATGACGGGGAACGTTCCGGAAGGCTTCAAGAACATTTTCGTCTTGTATCCCCTTGCCACGGAGCTTTCTGATCAGTTTTTCACAGGCGATTTCAGGTTTCAGATATCTTACGACCATAATATTTATTAGATGTCTTTGATTTCTTTATTGTAAACCATACCCTCAAAACGGCCCTGACCCAGCGGAACATATCCTTGAGGTGTGATATGTGGCTACATGTACTACAATATAATGTCTGCACCGGTATAAACCGCACAGGAAAACCTGCTGAACAGGCTTTTAAAATAACTTCCGATTCCATTTCAAAGCGGTTATGAAGCAGGGAAACATGGTTGAGGAGTGCTGAAGAGTAAACCCTGAATCCACATTGGCTGTCCTGGATTCTGCATCCACACATACGAGATAAAATTGCGGATGTTACCGTGTTGGAAAATATTCTTGCCGGCGGCATTGCGTGCAGTGAAATACTTCGGGCGCCGATAATAATACCTGCATCAGGGAATGTGTGTGTTGCATTGACAAAAGCCGGAATGTCCTCAACAGCATGCTGGCCGTCAGCGTCCATCGTCAGAATCCAATGTGCGTTTTTTCCTAAAAGGTAGGCAAATCCCTTTTTTAGAGCAGCGCCTTTACCCAGATTCGTTTCCTGCTTCAAATAGGCAACCGCATGTTTTCTGCAAATTGATTGTGTGTCATCGAGAGATCCGTCATCAACAATACAAAGGTGATCCTGCGGTACGATACTAGACAGGGAGGGGAGTAATATATCAAGGTTTTGGGCAGCGTTATATGCAGGTATAAGGATAAATACCGTTTCAGGCCAGGTTATTTCGGTGTTAATTTTTTTTTCCATCAGTTGTTTAAAGAAAACAGGGGAATCTTTTTTAATGCATGTGCATTGAGATTACAAAATAGTTGAATCTGCGCGGTGCGACAAAAAACATTGGTAATTACTCAAAAAGTTGTGGAGAATCGGATCAAATGTTCGTGAATGCGAGAAGCAAGAAACGTGCGATGAGAAACGCTCATCCTTTTTTAGCGATTACTTTCGAATTCCCCTAAGATATTAAATAATTGCGAAAACTTGTCGCAATCACGGCTTCCTCCACGAAACTGTGTTTCCTGCAAATTTCCCGAATGATCTGTCCAGATATACGGAAAGACCAAAATGTATTGAAACTCATTCCGGGTGATACGCGCGGAGAAATTCGCTCCTTCATCAATTTTTGTGCCGGGAAGAAGCGTTATTCTGTCGGTCGCGTAAACGCCGCAGTTGAGCTGAGTCCAGGCTGTTCTTCAAGCCTGGGTTTTGCTTCAACTGTTCTGGTTGTGTTAAAACGTACGTTGGTATCTTTTCAGGTTTTGTAAACCTATACTTTCAATCGTATATCAATCCTTCATACTCAAGCCAGCCATTAATATGGATACCGTTTGGATCTTTATGAGTCCAATGTATGACTCCACCTTTTGAATTCCATTCATATTCACCATGGAATTTTAATTTCTTTCCCTTTACAGGGTTTGGAATCCTAAGTGCTATGTCAATATTATGAGCAATTAAGAGTGTTTGCATATTTAAAAGCTGAACAATGATTCTTTGATGACAATCTCCTACAGTGTCATCTGATAAAATTGAAATTATTGTTCCAACTTGTTTAACTTGAATATTTGATTGGTTGTTCAGAAATGCTTCTTCAATTACCGATAGTGGTGTTAAGGTGGAGTCTGTTATGTTATTATTCGAAGATAAATTGCTTGTATCATCCTGTTGTTCACATGCTAACATAATAATGCAAGCAACTAAAAGTAAGTAAATGAATTTCATAATAATTTCTAACCTTTCAAAATATGCTATTAAAAGTTTTGTAAGGTCATAAATTCGTGGAAAGATTTATAACTGCGACTGAGAATAATATATATAATCTCACACCGGAGAATATCCGGCATCCGGTAATGTTGTCGGATCAGGATAGAATCGTAAAACAGAACAATATATTTTTATATGAGGAATTATGATCACCTGATAAATGGGAGGGATAATTGGCCGTTGCCATTATTGAATTCACTTCGTATAAAGAGACAATTACCGGGGCTCTTGACCAAATCGGTGCACGGAAAATAATTGCGGCGCAGAAGAGGATTTTAATAAAACCAAATCTCATTAACACTTCCCCTCCTCCGGTAACAACACCGGTTGAGTGCATAGAGGCAGTTATCAGCTATGTCAGAGCATGTACGCAGGATTCTGAGATTATTATTGGTGAAGGGTGTGGCAGTTCTTCGCGGGAAACGGGTGACATTTTTACGATTCTCGGGTACAATGATTTAACTGAGCAGAATCGGGTCAGACTTCTTGATTTAAACTATGCACCATTAAAAAAACTGGAGAATAAAAGGTGTCCCTATTTTCCCCGGATGTATCTTCCTGAAATTGCATTCAGCAATTTTATCATTTCAGTTCCTGTTCTTAAAGCACACTCGCTCGCTGATTATACCGGCACGTTGAAAAATATGATGGGCTTTGCTCCACCCAAGTATTACTCCGGCAGAAACGGTTCATGGAAGAAAGCGGTATTTCATGGTGATATGCAGCAGTCAATAATTGACCTGGTATCCTACAGAAAACCCGATCTGTCAATCATTGATGCCACGATCGGGTTGTCTGAATATCATCTCGGCGGACCGGTGTGTGATCCTCCCGTGAATAAGATTGTCGCCGGATTTGATCCCTATGATGTTGACCGGGAGGGTGCCGGGTTACTGGGTATGGATTGGAGGACGATACGACATTTGGTTGAGAAGGTGTAACCACACTCACCATTTTTTTCCCTCTATTATCCTCCTCGTCCTCGATCAATTTTATCTAAAGTCAAAAAGAAAAAAACGAGGACGAGGAGAAGGGATTTTTACAGTATGTTGAGTAGGAGGATATGATAATGGCCTATCCACTCCTATTATGAACACTGGCAACTTCAGTTGCTAATGTTCATTATCCCCTTGTTGGACATACTGTTATGCTTTAGTACCTTACAGATTGCTTTCTTGTTTTTTAGGTATTGGTTACAAATTTATTTGTTACAATACTTTATTCCGAATGCTTTCTTCGGTTAGAAAGCAATCTGATAAGGAACTTACTTGCGGGTTTATCCCGCGTTAGTATAACTTACGATTTCATCTTAAGGAATTAAGACAAATTACCGAGGTTTGGAAAAACTATATATCCTTGGTTAAACGAGAATTAATCCCCATCCAGCAGTCTGCCAATACCTCCCAGCACAGACCCCTCACCCTTGGCGCTGCCGCCGGCTTTTGGTGCATGTTGCAGTACCCGGTCAGCCAGGCGGGAGAACGGCAGGCTCTGAAGGTATATTGTGCCGCTTCCGCTCAACGTTGCCAGGAATAATCCTTCACCGCCGAAGAACATGGATTTCAGGTTGCCGGCCCGCTGAATATCATAGTTGATGCCGGGTGTAAAGCTGACAATGCAGCCGGTATCTACCCGGATCGTTTCCCCATGTAACTCTTTTTTAACGATGGTACCACCGGCATGAATGAATGTCATGCCATCGCCACGAAGGCGCTGCAGGATAAATCCTTCACCGCCGAAAAAACCGGTGCCCAGCCGTTTGGTGAAGGCAATGCTCACTTCAGTGCCCAGAGCTGCACAGAGGAACGCGTCCTTCTGGCAAATTAACTCGCCATCTATTTCGGCCATGGATACCGGGATGATCTTACCGGGGTAGGGTGCACCGAACGCCACACGTTTTTTACCGCTGCCGCTGTTGGTAAAATGTGTCATGAAAATAGATTCGCCGGTTAATACCCGTTTGCCTGCATTAAGTAGTTTTCCAAACAACCCCTTGTCCGGCTGAGAACCGTCTCCCATCTTTGCTTCAAAGGTTATCCCGTCCTCCATCCAGTTCATGGCACCGGCTTCTGCAATAACCGTTTCACCGATGTCAAGCTCAACCTCTACAACCTGCATATCATCACCAAAAATTTCATAATCTATTTCGTGACATTGCATGATAATTAGTCTCCTTTCCGGGAAAAACTTATTTGATTTATTAAGTAAATAATATATATAATTGACTTGGAGATATTTTTATCAGAGTGTGACAAAATAATATCCTTTTCAGTACATAAAAAAAAGGGCGTACTAATGAGAATCAAAATACTATTACCAGCCATCAGCCTTTTTATTATACAGTGCTATTATCCTATCAGTTACACCTATACAATTGATGTGAAATCAAAAACTATTGAATTGAAATATAATGATCTCCGCTCCGATGAAGATGTTGATTCTTCAATTGCGAGGGACTGGCAGGATTTAAGAAAGAGCCTGGATTATCATGACAGTTTATATGAATCGAAATATTATAAAGTTATCTCACGAAATATTTACCAGGAAGACACCGCGCTCTCGGGTACTTTCAAATATAAAATAGTTATGACAGACAGTTCCTATTCTGTAGTGAATATGCTGAAAGCTATTACCGGTTCGGATGAAGAGCAGGATGTTAGCTGGCATGCAACAAGAAGAGAGATATTTCTCTTTGTTGATAACGATGCGGATTATATACTTAAAAGGTCCAATGGAAAATTAATCCAGACGGATAGTACCGTTATTTCGAGGTGGTCAATGAATGATTCCCTTTTTCAATTTATCTTGAGTGTGGATTCATGCTGTCCGGGAGCATCGTTGTTACCCTGTTATCTTGCAGACAAGAGTATAAAAAAAGATAAAAAGTGGAAATAATAAAGGTCTCAAATGCGGTAAAATTTATCCCCATCCAGGTGGTATATAACCTGGCAATAAACGGATTTATTGTCAGTGATAACTGTGTTATTTACCAGATGAAAAATGAGAAACATCTGCGCCTCCATAATATCTCCTACAGTGTACCTCAGGCCTATGAAGAATTAATTGGAAAACACGGCGCCAATTTTAAACTTTTCTTTATAATCTTCGAAGGGCATATCTGTAAACTGTCCATGTTCAGGTTTTGCCCGTATATTGACACGGTTGCGCATAAGGTTATTAATAAGTGTGCAAAATTTATAAATTAGTAACCGTTCACAGGTTCAGGGTTCCCCGTTCCTCCCTGTAAGTGTATAAGAAGGCTCCTAGATAACATTGTGTAGAAGCAAGTCTACTATAAAAGAATTCTGCCTGACACACTGTAAAGGGTTACATCCCATTATGGAAATGGCTATTAATCACTTAACCCGACTTTGAGGTGGAAAAAACACATTTACTTTAAAATCAACATGTTGTGCGCATTTGTATAAATTTTTTGGCACTACATCATTCCGATGCGTACTTGTAACGCATTGTTATATATATAGATGTACAGTTTTTGCTTTGTCAACATTTGTACGGGGCACTACAAAAGGATTATCAATTAGCTTTAGCGCTTAAATCAACGACTTACAGCACCAAAACTTGACAAACGACTACTTTTTGTGATCATTTGTTAAAGATTATATCGAATTCGGGTTAAGAAGAGCTTTTTTTATAAAAATTGTTTAGAATTAATTAAAAGGGGGAATTATTAGCAAATGAGCATAAATTAAGCAGATAAACTTCCTCTTTCCCTACTTAGTGTCTGTCCGGAAAGTATCTGTTTGCCGTCATTCCGGTATTCTTATAAGCTATTGGTTCTCAGTTTAGTATAGAAGTCAGGTTCTCTGATTATACTGCTTATAAAAATATAAGCAGAAAATGAACATAATTACCATTTAATATATAAATAGCCTCGCTTTTGTTGTTATATTTAATAAAGAAGTCAATGTATATTCAATGAGTTAAAAATATAAATTTACCTACTCTAACCTACCTAAAATTTCAGGGAGGAATGTATGTGTAAAGTATGCAATTATTACCGTCAATTGCTAGTTGGTATTTTTCTTTTCTCTTCAATAGCTGTTGCGGCAATAACCAATGAAGTACAGTTAGAAGAGGGAGATGTAGTACGTGCGCCTCAACAGACGGATTTGAAAGTTACTTCACCGTTGACGGCCCAGCAGTTGTGGGATAAATTGTATACCCTGCCGCTTCCTGCCGGAGTAACAAACTTTTCGGTTGAATATAAAACAGGGTGTAATTATTCAAAAGCAGCCGGCTCGTATACGGATATGGCATTTCTCAATGGTATTAAACCCAAAGACGGTATTCTTTTGACAAGCGGAAAGGCCGATATCGCGATTGGGCCAAACAACGAGACTGATGCCGGCCTTGATCAGGACGGAGGGGATTGGACTGATCAGGGGAATGGTGATGCTGACCTTACGGCGATGGTACCGGGATATGAGTCTTTCGATGCTTGTTTACTTACCATCAAATTCACCACTGATACATCGGTTCATGGAATCACTTTTGATTTTGTATTCGGTACCGATGAATTTCCGGAGTATGTTAATACGGATTATAATGATATTTTCTGCGCGTTTCTTGATGGTGAAAATATCTGTTTTGATCATAATGATAACATTATAAACGTTAATAACGATTTCTTCCAGATTGACAATCAGGCGGATCCCCTTAATCTTGAATATGATGGTTTTACCCCTCTGCTCCGAACTTCAGACACACTGACGGAAGGAAATCATACGCTGAAATTCGCCATCTGCGATATGGGTGATCAGATCCTTGACGCAGGCGTTTTCCTCAGTAATTTCAAATTCGAGTATACCAACCAGGGAACAAATCCGGTTTCTATTATCGATGATCAGGTGTTTGAGGTACCTGAGAATTCCCCCGGCGGAACACTGGTGGGCAATGTTGTGATTAAAGTGCCGGACAGCATGGGTGTTACTTTGCAGGTCGTTAATACTGTTCCGGAATTTATTCTCAATAACTCAACCCCTTATGACCTGACCGTTGCCAACGGCGCGAATCTGGACTATGAATCGCAAAACCAGTACACGCTTACCGTGGTCGCGTCAATGATATATGACCTGATGGTGATTCATGATACCGCTATTATTATCGTAAATATTCTTGACGTTGTAGAGCCCTCTGCGCCTGACATTGACAGCGCCGTGATATATGACGGCAATGGAGACGGTATCGGTGACAGCCTGTTTATTATGTTTAAATCGGGATTCAGTCTTTTCAGCCCGTATAAAGCGAAACTCACCTGGCCGAATGGAAACGCCGATATCCATACCCTTGATATCACCCCGGCAAATATCCAGAATTTACGGGAAGTGACCCTTGCTTTTACGCCATTCTCTAATGCGCCGGTTCTTACGCAGGGGACAGGATCCGTAACCGTGCTGTTTGATTCTCTTGG
>JAUVGS010000142.1 GCA_030593665.1 Chitinivibrionales bacterium
AGTTGGAATGGTGTAAATGGTGTGGGGCACAAAGTAAGTCCCGGCATATATTTCTGTCGTTTTTCGGGAGGGGATAATTTAACTGTCGTGAAGATACTGTATAAATAATGGGGTAGTTCTATGAAAATGTGTCACAAATGTACGGTAATATTTTTGCTTTTTATGTTGGTGCAAATGGCATGGACGGATGAAGAAGTCGTGACATTACAGAATGGATTGAACGACTATACCGGTTGCGATGATGTTCATATAGCAAATTCGGACGTCGGCTACCTTCCCGGAGCAAATGACGGATCATATACTCAGCTTGCTATTGCCGCTTTTGAGTGTTGAGGGGGTGATGGGATTGGCATGGCCCGGGCGGTCGTTGCATTTAATTGTTCCGAAATACCAAATGATGTTGATATCAATGGTGCTGAATTGGCTGTTTACATGTATGGTAACTGTGCCGGTTACGATAAAGATTCCTATTATAGAACCTATAAAGTAACGACAGATTGGGAGGAATCTCAAAGTAACTGGAGCACGCCATGGAGCAAGAAGGGTGGAGATTATGCGGCAACGGCGATTGATACATACGAATCCAAGGGCGCGGTAAACAATGTATGGTATACCTTTACCGTAACAGCAACCGTTAAAGAATTTCTCTCAAATCCGGATAGGAACTATGGGTTCATAATAATTGCCGAACCGACAGACGTTAAAATCGGGCAGCAGGAAAGTTATTTTAGGTCATCAGAATATTCAACGGTATCTGAGAGACCAAAGTTGACAATTACTTATGATTCAGGCACGAACATTGTTCCGGAGAAGCTGACCATTGTTCCGGGTAAGCTGTATCATGTTACCGTAACTAATATACAGGGCCGTGTTGTCGCGTCATATAAGACCACTAATCCCAATAAACTTCTGGTGAAAAACATTTCGCCCGGAATTCATTTTGCGGTTATAGAATTTGATAATTCCATTAGAAGAACAATTAAATTTTCCCGGAATTTTTAAAATTGCCTGTCAATAATGGCGGGTAATCCTGATTTGTTAAATCGTTCTCTGAGTTTTGCGACAGCATGAAGATTCCGCCCTCGATGTAATTGCAAAAGTCTCTATGTGCCCCCTAAGACAAAGCGTAAGTTTACGTTCTGCCCCTCCGAAGGAGGGGCAGAGACACCATGGCATGCTGTGAAAATGGTGCCAAAATAATTATTGAAAAAGAATTATGCCCGCCTGGATTGATGTATCTACCTAAATAACAAGAGGTTAACAGATTTAATGGTGCCAAAAAATATTGTCAATTGCTATTTATTATAAACATATAAGAAATAAATGTACTATATTGTATAGGTAATGGATACGGCACAGGAAAAAAAAATAGACATATTTGATTATTTTGATTATTACGAATATATCAAGGATATGTATCACTTTCTGAAAAGTGAAAAGCCGGAATTTTCATTCCGGGTGTTTGCCCGTGATGCAGGTATTCCAAGCCACAGCTATTTTCTTCGGATTGTTAAAAGAGAGAGGAAATTGTCGATAAAGTATGTTGATAATTTTTGTAACGCATTAAAGCTGAATGTGTTGGAATCACAATATCTCAAAACCCTGGTTCACTTTAACAATGAAAAAAAAGCAGAAAAAAAGGAATTTTTCCTGAAAGAACTTCTGCAAATACGCTATAGACGCAATGATGAGTATCGACTGAGCGATGAAAAACTGCAATTTTTTCAGAAATGGTATTATCCCGTCATACGGGAGTTGGCTGTACTTGTGGATTTTAAGGATGATTATGCACTTCTTGCAAAAAGATGTATGCCAAAAATAACTGAAAAACAGGCGGCTAGTGCCGTTCACTATCTTCTCAAAAACGATTTTATTAAAAAGAGTGGGGATGGCAGGTACAAACTTGTTGATTACTTCATAACTTCCGGGCCTGAAGTCACCTCTACTGTCTTTCGCAGGTATCATCGCGAGACGATAAAAATTGCTTCTGAAGATGTTGATCGCATCAAGCAGAAGGATCGTGATGTGTCGTCGTTGGTTATGAGAGTTAATAAAAATACTTATGTACAAATGAAAAAGGAGATTGCTGATTTTCGCAAACATCTGTTGAACATGGCACGGGAGAGTGATGATCCGGATATGGTCTGTTTTGTCGGTATGCAGTTGCTGCCGCGCTCAAAAGGGATCAAACAGAGCAATTCGCTTGATTCAGGACGTGAATTATGATACAAAAAATGATCAATTACAAATTATTGACCGGTTTAGCCATACTGTATCTGTTGAGCTGCTCCTCACAGATAGTCGATACCGGCAGTGGTTCAGAGGCGGGTAACGGAATTGTAATGGGAACAATTGTTTATGAAAACGGGATTGCTGCTGCCGGTGTTTCGGTAAAACTTATTTCGATTGATTACAATCCAACGACTGATAGTTTACTTCCCGATTATTTGATTGATACAACGGATATACATGGTGATTACATCTTTGATGTTTTGAAAAGTGATAACATGGTAAATATACTGGCATTCAGCGAGGTTAATGGAAACGGAATGCTTCACAAGGATATTAAAATTGATGATGATACGGTTAATAATTATACCGATACTCTTAAAGCGACGGGAGTTGTTCAGGTTATACTCCCTTCTTTTGTTGATACGACTCAGGGGTATATCTATATTGAAGGTACCGATATTTACAAAAAGGTTACCTCGAAAACGGTCTATCTTGATTCCGTTCCCGCAGGCACGATTCCGTCTATTTATTACGCACACGATTCTGAAAATGAACTCATAAAGGATTCGCTTACCATATTTCCCGACGACACGGTAATTATGGCAAAAGTATTGCTCGTTGCAGGATTAGATAACAATACAATAGTACCTTCAGACCGGTTTTTAAAAGAAAAAATAGAAGAAATCGGGTTGTCGGTGCGGGTCGTAAATGATGCCGATGTTTCTATTAAAGATACTGTTGGAATTGATGCTGTTATTTTTTCGCCTACTGTTGATGATGAGTTGATTGAAAATCTTTTTACGGATGTTTCTTTGCCAATGTTAAACCTGGAACGTGAGTTGCTTGGTGATTTGAAGATGGCCTCCACATGGGGATCTGAGTTTGATTTTGATTCCAGTAAGACAGAATTGGAAATACTTGACCCTTCACATACGGTTGCCGGTGGTTTTTCAGGTTCAGTACAGGTGTATTTAAACCCCGGTGATCTTGACTGGGGAAACCCGAAAGAGGGTGCCCGGAAGATCGCTGTCGTTCCGGGAGATACCGATAAATCAATGATTTTCTGTTTTGAAAAAGGCACTGAAATGGAGAGCATGGTCGCACCGGAAAAACGGGGAGCCTTTCTGTTATGGAGTGCGGGGGTTTTTAATCTCAACGATAACGGGTGGCAGCTATTTACCAATATGACCCACTGGTTATTTGAGTAGATTTTAATATATTTCGCAAAAAATGAGAATATTCAGTTACCATAAGGAGTAGAAGCATGAAAAACAGGATGGTTGGATTAAAGTCGCTTTTTAGCATAGTGCTTCTGTGTATGGTTACAGTGCATGTTCCGGTTTTCGCCCAACAGCAGATCAGCGGCTCTCAGTCCGGCACGCTTGGGCCGGGTGAATATACTGTAAGCGGCAATATTACTGTCGGCTCAGGAAATACATTAACTATCAAACCGGGCACCAAATTTTTCCATAGCGGGGGATATAGCTGGAGTATATCGGGAACACTTATGGCGCAGGGGAGTGCTGATGATAGTATTTACTTTACACGAAAAGGCAGCACCACATGGAAAGGTATTAGTTTTACGAGTAATGCGCCGGCGGCAATCCTTGATTATTGTGTTGTTGAATATATCAATGGTTCCTCTGCGATATTTTCAAATGCCTCAAAAGGTTTAACAATAAGTCACAGTAGAGTATCAAACTGTGTTAATGGTAATTATGGTGGGACGATTAAGGGTTACAAAACGGCTCTTCTGGTTGACCACTGTTTAATCAATAACAACAAAACGATAGGACATCCCAAAGGAAACGGTGTGTGTGTGGATAGATGTACGGATGCTAAAATCCTAAACACGGTATTTGTTAATAACAGTAATACCGATAACGGCAGTTGAAGTACTTGTGGCGGCGGTGGGGTCCACTGCGAAGAGGCAAGCGCAACAATTTCATACTGTGTTTTTTATAAAAATAGCACTACCGAAGCCGGAGGTGCAATTTTGGCAGGGGTTCAATCTAAAATTAAGCTGAATAATAACACAATAGCATACAATAAACATAAAACCAAGGGCGGTGGTATCGCGACCATTTATGGAGGTACTTTTACCGGTGCAAACAATATCATCTTTTTTAATGAAAATTCTCAATGCTCAGGAAGTGCAATAAATCTAACATATACCGCCTGCTCTGATAATTTAAGCGGCGCCGGCAATATAACGGATGATCCACAGTTTGTTGATGCCGCGTCTGGTGATTATCATTTGAAATCAGGCTCTCCCTGTATAGACAAGGGTGATCCGTCGAGTGACAAGGATCCTGATAATACCCAGGCGGATATGGGGGCGTTATTTTATAATCAGGGGACAGGAGTTGAAGTCGTTAACCCTTACGCGGGTTCTTGTGGATTTGCCCTATACCAAACCGGTGCAAACACTGTGGGGTATCAGCTTCCAGTGACGGTTAATGTGGCGATGGTTATTACTGCTGTGACCGGGGAAAAAGTACGCTCGCTCGTTGAAAGCCGGGTATCTGCGGGCAGTCACCGGGCAGTCTGGAACGGCAGGAATGACGCTGGGTGTAAGGTGACCCCGGGAATATATTTCTGCCGTTTTTCAGCAGGCGGATACCGGAGCGCATTGCGGTTGTTATTGATGAAATAAACAATAATTGTTCTTCCCGAGGCCCCCTCCCCGGAAGAACAATCCAAGCTTCCTGCCGGGATGTAACCGGCAGGAAGTCTTATTAAGAAGGTAGTTGATATTCAGTAAAGAAAAGGCAGGTGTTGTCATTTAAATAGAATAGGGAGAAATATATGAACAGATTACGGTTGTTAATAGGTACCACTCTGTTAGGTGGTGCGTTAACGGTACTTACGGTAAACGCCCAGCAGCAGATCAGCGGTTCACAGTCCGGAACGCTTGGCCCGGGTGAATATACGATAACCGGTAATATCTCTGTCGGGTCGGGTGCAACATTGACCATTAAACCGGGAACAAAGTTTCTTCATACCGGAAATTTTAAGTGGAATATATCCGGAAAACTGCTTGCGGAAGGTACAGCAGGTGATAGTATCTACTTTATGCGGAAGGATGCTGTTGACAATCATCGACCGGGCAGTATTAATTTTAGTAATGCAAAAGCATCTAAATTTGACTATTGTGTGATTGATTACTGTTACATTGACTGGGGAACCAAAACTAACACAGCCAGTGTAAATGTTATTGGCGGAGAAGGTTTGGAGGTTCTGCATAGTCGAATCTCAAATGGGCATAGTAAAGCGACGCAGGGCGGTATAAATGCGAAAAACACAACCCTGCTCGTTGAACAATCCCTAATTACTAAAAACAGCTGCATTAATAAGCCTAAAGGCGTAGGAATTTTTCTGGATAATTGTTCCAATGTAAAAATTCTTAATTCTGTTATAGCTTTTAATAGTAGCGGCAGCTACTGAGACGGCTGCGGCGGCGGTGGGGTCCACTGTATAAATGGTACGAAAGCGTTGATAGAGGGTTGTCTTATTTATGGAAATACAATTGGTGATGTTCCTGGCGGCGGCGTCGCAGTAAGCGTGAGTGCTGTTGTCACTCTGATAAACTGCACCATTGAAAATAACGAGGCTCAAGGTGGCGCCGGAGGTGTTGCAGAGCTGAATAACGGCTCTTGTGTCGGTAAAAACAATATCCTGTATGGTAACAAAGGAAAACAATGGGAAGGAAAAGTAAGTTTGACCTACAGTTGCTGTTCAAAACAGTTGAGTGGTACCGGAAATATAACTGCTGATCCAATGTATGTTGATGCCGGTAGTAATGATTATCATCTGAAAAAGGGTTCGCCGTGTATT
>JAUVGS010000121.1 GCA_030593665.1 Chitinivibrionales bacterium
GGGATTGGTTCAAATGACGGTTCTTCGTGTTGAATGAGAATGTAATCACCGCCTTGTTCAACGAGTCTGATCTGTTCAATATATTCACGAGTCTGTGAAAATGTGATTTCAATTGCAGAAAAAATTGTTTTAGCCATTGAATTTGTTGGAATAAGAATAAATGTTCGGTGCTTTTCGTCTTTGAGCTTAACATTGAAAGGCATGTTTTTACCGAATTCCCCCTTGAGAAAACGCATAATTTCCCGGGTTATTGCTTTTGCAACTATTTCTAACGAAGGTTGTTCTACATAGGTGCCATTCTCAATATAGTACCGTTTCATTTCGTTATTTGTCAAAAGAATAATTGATTCAAAAGGTGTTTTATAATGAAAAAGGATTTTGTCGGGATAGGAAAATGAGATAGTACCGGTTGAGATGAGCGGTTTTTTAAAGAGTGACATAGAGCGGGACTGGGTGAAATCAGCACGGAAGTGTTTATGTTTTGTCAGGTCTTTTGCGTAGAGAGATATAAGGCTGTCTGCTTTATCAGCGTAAGAGTTGCTTGCTGTTAAAACAAGTACTGTTAAAATAAGTATCATTCTTCCATAGTTATTATTCATTATAATAATCCGCGATGCTCTGGTGAAAAATAGTACAGGCTGTTATAAAAATATATAGTTATTTATACGGCCGGATATGAAACATTTCATCAATAGTGACTGTCTTAAGTTTTCGTTTCTTTATAGTTGTACAGAGCTGATTAATTTGATCGAGGATTACCTGCTTGTATGATGGCTCGGGTAATATGTCGTGAAGTATGATCACCTCGCCATTACCTGCCAGGGAATGTATGTGATTAATTTTTTTTATCCGCCGGTTACCGAAATCACGTACACTTTTACTCCATCCGATGCAGTGCATGTTTAATTTGTCAAGTGCTTTAAGGGTGTGCATGTTCATAAGCCCGACAGGAGGACGGTAGAGGAGCGGTGTATGACCGGTTGCCGAATGGGTTTTTTGTTGCGCATTGCTGATATCGCGTATCAGCGGCGCCGTTATCCTGAAATTGGAAAAGATGCTGTGCGACAGGTCATGGCAGCCGATAGTATGTCCGGCGTCAAAACATTGTTTGACGATAGCCGGATATTTTTCGACGTTGATACCCACGACAAAAAAGGTAGCTTTAAAAGCATGTTTTTGCAGAATAGCCAGTATATCAGGAGTAAGCGTCGGATCAGGGCCATCGTCAAAGGTGAGTGCTATGGTATTTGATCCCGGAACGCCCCGGTATAAGACCTTACCGAAAAATTGAAGGCGTATATATATAATACCAGATGCAAATATTGGTATATGTGCGATCACGAGAAAGTAAAGAAGCACTCTATAAGCCGGTAAAAAGACAGCCGCACAACAGGTGAGTGCAAATGAGATCAGCCAGATGAAGAATGGGGTTACACGCATACGTTAACCACTGCGGCCGCTTTAGCTGATGGTGAATATGAACCGATACTATAATTCCCTTCCTGTGAATGAGCAATAAGCTCATGAGTAATAATAGCAGGTTTCACAAAGGAGTCGGATGTTTCACTCAAAGGAAGTACCGGGGTATGTTCTTTATAAAACGAATCGGCCATTTCCGCACATTTCTGTGCGGGGTCTTCTGAGCGGGTTACCTGTGGCCCAAGAGCCGATACATACGGTTTTTGAATTTCGGGTGTAGTGTCACAAAGAAATGCAACAGCGGCTTCTTCCCATTCGACATTCAGGTACTGCCGACACTCCTCTGACAGGCGGGGAACGATAGTATCGAGTAATGCAATTCGTTCATCAATCGCAAGAATGCATACCGGAAAATCATGTTCAGTCAGCAATGATGCCGTAACCAGTGCAGAAGCGAATGAGTTCTGGCCGTCGCATACAGTGAGATTCGGTCCGTTAATTTTAAAATCCAGTGCCAGCTTACCGGCCATACTGTTATGTACTGATGCTATGAAGTTACGTGGCGAGCCGAAACCGTCTTTAAAAACACCATCTAAAAAATTTTTTGTTTCATCGAGAGCGCCGAGTGCGGTTGCCGTAACGATAGATTTTGGCGGTGTGTCACCGTCTGTTAATAATTTGTTTACTGCTGCGTATGCCATACACCATATACGCGGAGCGCGGGAACGCATCATCTTCGGAACGTCGGCATTCCAATCCTGATCCTGTGCAGGGCGTATACTACTTGTTTTGAGAATATGTAAAGGTTTCATGGTACTTGATATAAGTTTAAAATTATTGTTTGTAACCATTCTTTAATTTTAGATTTTGGATTTTGGATTTTTGATTTTAGATTTCAACCCCTGAACCCCGAACCCCGAACGATCACCATTATTTTTCCCATTTTGAGAGTACTACAACTGCATTATTGCCGCCGAAACCAAATGAGTTTTTCAAGATATACCGAAGCTCCTTTTTTTCTCCGGAAGATGGCTGTGCATTAATTGTTTCATCAGGCTGTTCAAATCCCGCAGTTGCCGGAATTTTATTTTCATTAAGCGCACACACGGCAAACACCGTTTCAAGGCTTCCGGAAGCTGCAAGTGTATGGCCGAGTGTTCTTTTCATGGAATAGAATGGTGGTAAAGGATCAAATAGTGTGCGCATTGCTTTTATTTCGGAAACATCGTTATCCGGCGTAGCGGTTCCGTGTGCGGCAATCATGTTGATGTCTGCGGTTGTTATGCCTGCTTCCATAAGTGCGGCTTTGGTTGCCCGTATCGCGCCGGCACCTTCCGGGTGAGGTGCAGTCATGTGATGGCCGTCGGCGCTTGCGCCCCACCCTGCCATGCCCGCTATCGGTGATATATCAAGCTGGGCAGCCGCTTTTTCCGAGGCTAGCAGGAGCGCTCCCGCACCTTCACCGAGACTGATACCGACACGGCGCACATCAAACGGTTTACACCCTGAGAAATCAATAAGCATAAGGCTCGCAAATCCGCGTATCGTCAGAATGGACAGTACATCGACACCGACTGCAAGGCAAAGATCGTAGACATTGTTTTCAATAAGACGCTTCGCCATTCCCAGCGCATGGAGGCTGGATGAGCAGGCTGTTGAGATTGAATGGAAACCATGCGCATTAACCTGATTGGCAAGAAAACCGGTTACTGCAGTCGGTTCATGAAAAGCCAGCTCTGAAGATGCATTTTTACTATAATCCGGATTATTTCTCAGTTCACGATAGAAGAGTTCAGATCTGGTCATACCCGCAACCGTGGTCGCCAGTACAATGCCAAGTCTTACATTGTTTTTCTCACCTACGGGCCGCAGGGCTTCCTGCGCTGCCCACAGAGCGAGTCCTGTGGAACGGTTCGGCACCGGGCATGAGAACTTTGATGAAGGATCTTCTGCGACCTGTCCACACAATGGTATCTCTTTTAATGCCGCATTAAAAAGAGATAATGGTGTCAGGCAGTCCAGCCCCTTTGAAACTGCTTCATACCCTTTTGAAACACCATATCCTGCGGCGCACACAGCGCCCATGCCGATAATCGGTATACCACTCATAGTACTATTCTATTTGTTATTATTTATAACGTAATTAATACTGTTTAATTGGAGTTATGGAATGGTGTCGTATTGAAAAAATGGTATTGTAAAAATGTTTACTCTGCATTAATCCATCACTCCAACACTCCATTTTTTCAGTTTTTTTCCTGCTCTTCCCGTATATATTCAGCCATAGTTCTGACCGAGGCAAATATCTTGCGACCGATATTTATATCCGGCACCGTTACACCATACTCTTTTTCCAGAAGTACGAGGAGCTCGAGCGTATCTATTGAGTCAAGACCAAGTCCTTCCCCAATAAGGGGTGATTCAACATCGATATCATCAGGTTCAATATCACTGAGTTTTAATGTGGTAATAATCTGTTGTTTTAATTCATTGAGTAATTGATCCATCAGATTTCCTTCTCTAAAGTAAGTGTATAATGCATATGATCAAGTATAATTGAATTTGAAAAATCTTTGTTCTCCATCATGGCCATAATTACCTCAAGAAAATACGATTCTTCGCTACAATTTTGCGAATTATTCTGTAGGCTTTTCTCTTGAGTAAGGGACAGGATATAATTACTTCCCGAATCGTATTTGTGGGGCGTTACCATAAATGCATAGCTGAAGTTGCATCTGTCTTTTTCTGCGTTGATTAATGGTATACCTATATCGTCAGGCTCAATGCCATTTACAAGGATTACAACCATTGCGTCTGCCTTTTTTAAAGCAAGAATGCGTATCGCATTGTCCAGTGCGGAAAAACCCGGGGAGGTTGAGCTGACGAGGACTCGATTGGGGCCTTTCAGCTTGAACAGTATGGCAACTTCGGCAACCGGTGATGACGGC
Source organism: Chitinivibrionales bacterium (assembly GCA_030593665.1). The sequence continues at coordinate 4,368 of JAUVGS010000121.1, forward strand.
AATGTGGCTGAAAAATAGGCAGGACTGGGAAAGCCGGCTGCAAGCGATTCCATGTAACGCATGTCCGTTGAAAAGGAGCCGTATGCCGTACCGATACTTATTCCTGTTTTGTCGCCGTTATATTCATCAAAACCGGACAGGAGAAGAGCCGCTGAACTGAACGCTAATTTGTCAGGTGCATTTAATTTACCAAAACCGGTATGCAGTTTATCATATACCTGTTTACGCTGTACATCAAGCGGTGAACCGCCCTGTTCTTCATTCCAGGGAACATGGCCGTGTGCTGAAGAGTACATGCCGGTACTGTGAATGGCTGCAAATGATTGTATATATACGTGTTCCATTTATTCGTGCTCCCCGACGATTACCGCTGAGTTTAGCCCACCGAATCCTGCTGCAAGACAGAGTATCCGTGGTGATACAAGTGATTGTGCCTGCGATGATATCGGTATTGGTTCGTCAACGCCATGATTTTCATACCCGATAGTCGGCGGCAGGGTGTTTCTTTTAATACACTCGGCAGCAATCAGGATCTCAATTAATGATCCTGCTCCACTAAGGTGACCGATTGCGCCTTTAAATGATGAACAGGGTGGATATAGATCGCCAAAAAGCAATGTTAGTGCTTTTGCTTCCATTGCATCGTTAAAAGGCGTTGCCGTACCGTGGCATTTAACTCCTCCAATAGCATCGGGCGACAGTGCAGCATCCCTGAGTGCAGCCGATGCAGCGTTAAATAGTCCATCGCCGGTACGGGACGTTCCCGTACGATGATTTGCATCATTTGATGTGCCTGCACCGGAAATGATACTGTCACCTTCATAGGGCGTCCGAAAGGTAAGCAGCGCAATGCCCGCCCCTTCACCCATGGTAAGACCATTCCGTTGTGCGTCAAATGGCCTGGCGCCGGTATCGGAAAGGGCGCTGAGTTTGTAAAAACCGTTTGCCGTAAACCGTGACAGGCAGTCGAAACCGAAGAGTACCGCGTGTGTGTACCGCCCGGTTTTAAGCAGTTCGGTCGCTATTTCAACCCCGACAGCACCTGATGCACAGGCATTTGAAATGACCAGCTTTTGTGCCGGATGTACCATGAGTATTTCACAGATAACATCTGCCTGCTTGTCAAGTAGCGGAGAGATGCCGCTTGTATACGTGTTTGAGACCACCGCTTCTTCAAGAGCGCTGATATCACCTTTTGCGGTACAGTATATGAAAATCGTTTTTTCAGGGGTAATTTCAGTAAGATCAATTTGGGATGCCAGCACTGTTGTACATTTTGTTAAATCCCTGCATGCAGGATCGGGAAAAAGTGCAAACGGTACCGGTACATCAAATAAAGGGCCGGGAATAATAGCATTCGCACCTCCAATCAGGTCACTTGCAGTCTCACTGAGCGAACCAAGTGGTGTAATTATCTCCGCCTGTTCAATAACAACTGTTTTCACGTATTCGTCCATACGGTAGTATGAAGATGTTTTATTATTTAGTACCCTGTCTTATAGGTTTTACAGAGGATATTGGCATGAGGAGTATGATTACGATTACGATTACGATTAAGATTAAGAAAAAAAAGATACAATGCCAATATCGATAACAGAGCCTTCAGGACATGATACCAGTAAAATTTTAGAGTTATAAAATATAGTATATAGTTTAAAAAATGCATTGAATTTTCAATGAAAAGATAGAGAAACCGATTTGGAATACTCTCTGCAATATATCAAGGACAGTGTAAGGAAGAAACTTATTTAGTAAGCAATTGGGTAAAATAACCACTTTTAAATAAAGGTTCATTCTTGTCGGAAAAGTAACACTGTATCGTGTCGGTATACGTTTTTCCTTGACCTGTTATACCTTTGAGGAAAAGAGTGCCACCAGTATCCGTTAATTTATTTATACAAATACCATTGCCGTCCGATTCACACGCAGTAAACGTAGTTGAATCAAGAGAAACAACGGAAAGTTGAAATACAGGTATTGTATAGGTGTATGGGTTCCCGCCATATGGTTTCGATTGGTAAGTCAAAACGTCAATCGTATCAACGATGACATACGTATTGGTGTCAAGCTTTACTGTGCGGTAATATGCGACAGGAGGTTGTGAAAGAGGTGAACCTTTTTCCTGTGTACACATAAGAATAAAAAGGAGAAAAAAAATTGATTTGATTTTTATAAAAACTCCGGTTGTCATAGAAAAATTATTCATATAGTCACCGAACATTAAAATTGAGTTGCTTCAATCAACTCCAATTTTACTGTTATAATTTCTCAATATCCTCAATGGAGAGTCCTGTGTATTTCTGAATTGTTTTAAACGGAAGATCATCTTGTTTCATTC
>JAUVGS010000103.1 GCA_030593665.1 Chitinivibrionales bacterium
AAAGAACGGATTTATTGAAAAGGATAAAAAAGGGCGGTATACTTATGCAAACCCGGTGATTACAACCGGGCCGGAAGTTAATTCGACTATTTTGCGCAAATACCATAAGGAGACAATACTCCAGTGCGCGGATTCGCTTGATTCGATAGAAATGGCAGAGAGGGATATTTCATCCCTGACCATGAGCGTATCTATAGAAACGTATAAAAAAATGAAAAAGGAGATTCAGGATTTCAGGAAGCGTCTGCTTGCCATAGCAAGGGATGATAAAAAGGGTGAAGTGGTGTGTCATGCGGGATTTCAATTGATACAGAAAACAAAAACATTCAAAAGGGAAGCTGGGTAGGTCCACAATGAAAAACCGGCTGATTACCTGTTTATCTGTTATCACATTGGGCCTGTTGGCTATTGCAGTGAGTAACTGTACGGTTAATGTCGCTGACGGCGGCACTGAAGCGGGTAATGCGAAAATCACAGGGATGATTGTTGACAAAGAAGGAGAACCCGTTGAAAATGCGCTGGTTACTCTCAGCGAGAAAACAGACAGCATATATTCGATTACGGATACTATTCCTGCCTATGATACTTCCGTATATACCAATGCGATGGGCGAATACGCTTTCAATCTCCCTGATTCAGGAATGTATCACATACTAGTTGAAAAGTTCGAAAGACTTCTTGTGTTTATAGACAGTATTCATGTTAAAGACACGAACTCTATTCCGATTCCAACCTATACGGTAAAAGCTCCGGGCACTGTCACGGGAAGTGTTTTCCTTGAGGATACTGCGGGTATATCCAATAAATATATTCTGGTGGCATCAAAAGAAGTAAAGGAATTGCAGGTCACGATCACCCACGGTGAAAAGTTTACCATTTCTGATCTGCCGGAAGGATATTATGCCTTTATCTGTAAATCGGAATCAGGAGAATTCTTGCCCACATGGATTAAAGTTAAGGTTTCGCCTGATAGCTCATACGATGTTGGTAAAATTATCCTGAAGAAGTTATCGAATTTATTGCTGTCATCGAATGTTATGACTACTGATTTAAAGGGGTTGAAAGACCTGACGATCGACATTGAACCAGAATATACTTTCAGCAAGACTCCCACGGATGTTGTAGCAAAGGCAGTGGTTTATCCGAAGGACGGGTACATTTTTGTAGATCCTTACATTGATGGTGATAAAGTCATTATTAAACATATGGAGGATTTTCCGTCAGGTAAGGAGATCGGCGTACACATGGATGTCAAATTCGATGATGGTGACTATGCCAGTTTTGATTTTTTAACGGATGCAGAGAGAAGGTTTACGACTCAATAACGGGCTAGCTAATAAATGTGTCATTGCGAGCGTAGCGACGCAATCTCGTTTTTCCTTTTTTAGAATAAGATTGCTTCGTCGTAAACTCCTCGCAATGACAAAGAAAAAAAGAAAACAAAGGTTTACCCAAACAAACACTCAACCATTAACATACGGGAGGCACGGTATGGCTTCAAAGGTATCCACTGTTTTTAGTTGTTTCATCTTCGTATCTCTTTTCATTATTGCCGGCTGCAGTACAGACAACACGTCCGTTAATGATACGCCGGTGGACGATAACCAGATATCATTCTCAATCAGATTTGAGGAGAATTCCGTGTTTGCTTCTGTTGCAAAAAGTGCAGAAGCGGTTGTCACGGCAGATGATATTGATTCGATTGTATCGAAACTTACCATTGGCAAAAATACCGTGTCCGGTGGAATTAAAGAGGTCCCTGCCGGTAAGGACAGATATATTCAGGTCAATGTATATGATGAAAAAGAGAAGCTTTGTTATATGGGGAAAACAGTCGTTGAAGTAATTGCAGACAAAGAGGTTACGGTCTCAATTGACCTGTACAAGGTTGATGAAACGGGAACTATTATCATTGAAGGCGTTGTTATCGATAATAACAGCGCTGACTATTTCACCGAAGAAGAACTGAATGCGATTGTCAAGAAAATGGCTGATGCAGCAAAAGTTGACTATGACAAAGTTGTGGCTGTCTTAAAAGAGGGTAAGAAATTCTACGAAACCAAATGGAAAAAATCACAATTACCCGAAGTGGAAAAATTAATCGTTGCGGCCATTAAAAAGGTAAGCGGTGGAAATACTGAATATTTCACTGTAGATGAACTGTGTAAATTAGTCAAAGCACTAGCCGTGAAAGCTAAAAAGGATGTAGATGACGTTTTTGCTATTCTGAAGAAAGAAGGAAAACTCTTTGAAACAAAATGGAAATATGAGCAGGAAGAAGAAGTGATAAAGATTATTGCTGAAGCGGTGAAAAAAGCAAAGGATGCTACCAATACCGATGAATATTTCACCGAAGATGAATTAAATGCGATGGTTAAGAAAATGGCCGCTGAATCTAACGTTGATGTAGAAAAAGTAATCGCTGTTCTTAAAAAAGGTGGGAAATTCTACGAAACGAAATGGAAGAAGGAACAGAAAAAAAAGGTTGTTGCTCTTATTGGGGCTGCTATTAAAGAGATCAGTTAACAAGGTACTACCATCGCATTACGCACAGCCTCTTCTTCACCACAGGAAGAGGATGTAGGTTTATTCAGAGAAATAAGATGCAGGTGTGACTATTAGATAGCAGGAGGATTTTTTGTTGATTTCATAATGGGTGCGGTACAGCGCGGCTCAGCTAACGGTTCTGGGTTGAAGTGAATGGTTAGTAAAAGACGGGTTTCCCTAAAAAATATAAATGGAACCTCCTAGATAAATCAGAGTACAGCATATTGATTTTTCAAATCCCTCTACTAACTCTGATTAACACGTTTTTCGACCGCGAAGCAGAGGCGAGGAAGCCCCACTTGCTACCCGCGAGCCAAACCGGCTTTTGGTTACCAGTCACTGTAACACGGGGCACTTAGCTGAGCCGCGTCGTATCGCATTAATATTATGAAAACTATGTTTTTAAAAAAATAAAGTGAAAAGTATCTAACTATAAACTAACCCAAAGGAGATTATATGCTCAAACAAATATTCGCAGTTTCTATAGCAACCATGGCAATATTTTTTATATTTTGTGACGAAAGTCCCACAGGATCGGATAACCCGCTCGACACCTTGGCGGCACCAACAATAAGTGTCACGGCCGGTGATGCTGAGGTTACTGTTGATTGGGACTCGATACCTGGGGCATCTTCATATACTATATATTGGGCAAATACTGCAGGTGTAACCCTTCAGTCAAGCAGTATCCCGAACATCACGGTATCCATGTACAACATTACCGGTCTTTCAAACGGCGTGACCTACTACTACCGTGTCTCAGCATCAGGAGAGGGATTTATTTCATCACCACTTTCAAATGAAGAATCTGCAACCCCGCAGGGTGACACTAATACCGTAGAAACTCCAACGAATGTTGATGCGGAACCAGGTGACGGGACGGTTACCCTTAGCTGGGAGTCCAAAGCACCAAAATTCAAGGTTTACTGGGCTACAACTGCTGGTGTTACCACAAGCTCAACGATGATTGACAATATCACCAAAGCCGGGTATCTTCATGACAGCCTTACCAACGGTACGACCTATTACTATCGAGTGTCTGCACTTGATACTGCCGGGAACGAATCAGATCTTTCAGCGGAGGTAAACGCAACTCCGGGAGAGATAACATTAGAACCTCCGGAAAACTTTACCGCAGCTCCCGGTGATGGTAACGTCACCCTTACCTGGGAAAAGAGTACCGGGGCCGAAAGATATACAATTTACTGGGACACCGTGACGGGAGTTTCAGAACAGTCAACCGCCATTGACAGTATAACAGAATTTACGTATACCCATTCAGGTCTGACAAACGGTAAAAAGTACTTCTACAAAATATCGGCGCAGAATGCTGATACCACATCAGCGCTTTCTAAAGAAGTGAGCACAACACCTGATACAAACATAACACTTGATCCGCCGAAGTTAACGGCAACTAAGGGTAATGCCCAGGTATTGCTTTCTTGGAATGAGGTTGTTGGTGCAGCAAAACACACCATTTTCTGGGCAACAAATTCCGGCGTTACGGAGCAATCAGACTCTATTCCAATTACAGGAAAACTTTTTTACACTCATGATAACCTTACAAACGGTACAACCTATTATTACCGGATCAATGCGGCGGACGCCAGCGGCAATACGTCAGCTCTTTCAGATGAGGGAAATGCCACACCGGATACTATTGTTTCGGATTTAGTGCCGAAGAATGTTAAAGCCGTTGCCGGTGCCGGACAAGTAACGATATCCTGGGATGAAGTCACCGGTGCTGATGCTATAATGATTTACTGTGCCACGGAACCCAACTTTACCAAGCCGGAGGAAACGATAAAGTCCCCGACTAATCCCTATACTCATAGCGGGCTTCCTGCAGGAACAACCTACTATTATAGAGTTGTGGCGTGGGATGGGAAGGATACGTATGAATCAGATGAGGTGAGTGCGACGCCGACTAAGTAGGTAAGGGCATAACAACGATACTTAAAAACGTAAAGCGGGTGAAGATCCTGTGTTCTGGGTTGGTGTGGATGGTTAGCAAAAGACGGGTTCCGTCTTTTGGGAAACCGGCTTTTGGTTACCAGTCACCACAACATAGGGCACTTAGCTGAACCGCGCCGGATCGCACTAAAAGAATAAAAACTTATTATAGAAAAAACAAACTACACATTTATACATAAACTCAAACCAATCCAAAGGACAACTATGAAATCATTCTACCTGAGGATACTTTTACTGAGCCTGCTTTTGTGCTTTGCACAGACAATACCGGCCCAGGAAAATGTTCCTGAATCAGAAACCGAAAACACCGTCACTGAGGCTGCGGCGACTGAGGAAACCGTGTCTGATGAGACAGTGACACCCGGGGCAGAAGCGGTTAAGGAAGAAAGTGCTGAAGATGAAGCAAAAGAGACGCCAGTTGAAACAGCAGAGAATGAAGAAGAGACATCGACTGAGTCGGCAGAGGCTGCGCAGGAAGAGACTCCCGAATCCGAGACGAACGACAGCCTTACCGAAACAGCTGTGACAGAGGCGGAGACCTCAAAGGAGACAAGTGCGGATCAGTCCGGGGAAACCAAAGATCAATTTGCTTTGAGCGGTAGGGTAACGGATAATGAATCCGGGGACACCCTGGCCGGAGTGACTGTCAGAGTATTCGGGACATCAATCGATACATTGACAGATAAAAAAGGAATCTATTCATTGACCCTTCCAAAGGGACCTGGTAAAGTCGTATACACCATAAAAGGGTATGCCACAGTTACGAAAGAGATTACAGTAACTTCAGATACCTCTTTCAATATTAAGATGGAACCTACCTTTAAGAAACTCTCCAAAGAGCTTGTTGTCAGTGAGAAAAAGAATAAAAATATTACCTCAACGGAAATGAGTGTTGAAAAGTTTGAAATTGAAGAAATTGAAACCGTCCCTGTGATTATGGGCGAAAAAGATATCATGAAGACAATTCAGCTTACACCCGGAATTACCGTAATTACCGAAGGTGAAATTGGATTTGTTGTACGGGGAAGCGGTATAGATGAAAACCTGGTGCTCATGGATGGCATGCCTTTGTATTATTCATCCCATCAGCAGGGGTTGTACTCGGTATTTAATTCTGATGCTGTTGATAATTTTAAAATCTACAAAGGAGGAATTCCTGCCTCGTTTGGGGGGCGTGCCTCTTCAATAATGGATGTGAGAATGAAAGGGGATAAAGTAGAAGAATTTCATACGATACTAACCCTTGGTCTCATTACTTCGAAGTTTTCCCTGGAAACCCCTATTGTTAAAGATAAGCTTTCTATATTCGGGGCCGGTCGTTTTACGAAGCTTAGTGTCGGCTATATACATGACCAGATTAAAGGCGGTAATGAGCTTAGTTGGGACAAAGGTAGGGATAGCCGCCAAAAGGATGACGATAGAGATGACGGCAAAAATGGAAGTGATGATTTCTATTTCTTTGACCCGAATGAAAACTGGTTAGACATGAATGGGAAAATAGTATACAACATTAATGATAATAATCGTGTGGATCTCTCCGGCTATTTCGGTCGAGACAGTGCAATAACTGCAGGTGGTTTTACAGAATGGGGTAATCGCGCGGCCGCATTACGATGGAACCACGATTTCAGTTCTAAATTTCTTTCGAATACCGCACTTACCTACAGCAGGTATTACACATCAGCAGTAACCGGGATTTATAGATTTTATTCCGGAATTAAGATCGGTAATTTCAAACAGGAATTTGGCCTGTTTCCCAATAAAAATAATGATATACGTTTTGGCCTCTCTACCGAGTACCAAAAATATGATCATGGCGCGCTTGAGGATGAGACTCAGGATGATGCCGGAAAATTTATGCCGCCAATGCAGGCACTTGAGAGCGCTGTCTTTATAGGAAATGATCAAAATATCGGGGAGAAATTAGCTGCCTATTACGGCCTGCGGTATTCGTTCTTTTTCCAAATGGGCCCCGGGCACAACTATACCTATGATGACGTTTCAAATGAAGCGATCAGCAGTGAATATTTTCCAGCCAGAAACAATATTATGCATGTATACCACATGCCGGAACCCCGGCTCTCTCTTACATACATTTTTAATGAACAGAACTCGGTGAAATTTTTCTACAACAGGAGTGCCCAGTATTTAAGGCTCATGACATTGGGTATGCAGCTTCAGTGGTATGATATCTGGATGCCCTGCACCAAAAATATTGAGCCCTTGTCGGTTAATCAGATTGCCTTGGGGTATTTCGGTAATTTTTTTGATGATCAGTTCCAGTTCTCCGCTGAAACATACTACAAATGGGCCAAAAATGCTGCGGCCTTTGAAGACGGTCTGCACAATTATCTAGTAAACAATCTTGAAGCCTATGTTGCTACCGGTAAAGGGCGCAGCTATGGCCTTGAATTGATGCTCAAAAAACCATCAGGACGGCTGAACGGCTGGTTAAGTTATAATCTGGGACGAAGTGAAAAAAAGGTTGATGTCATAAATAATGGAGAGTGGTTTCCCAGTATGTTTGACAAAACCCATGATGTCACAGCAGTGCTGTGTTGTGAATTGTTTAAAAACCTCTCCCTTTCAGCCACATTCATTTATTCTACCGGTAATGCAGTAACGCTTCCTGAAGCCTATTATTATATCTCAGATATAC
>JAUVGS010000047.1 GCA_030593665.1 Chitinivibrionales bacterium
TATACAATTTTCTATTCTTAAGGATATTTTATAATGCAAAACATCTCCCTCTCCTCATACGGCTTACAATCAACAACACCCTCACCGGTTAACCGTATGATGGCCTCTTTCGCAGCAGACTTCCGGGATGGTTGTGATATCAACCTGGGTGTCGGGTATGTGAATGACCTGACCATTCCGCAGCAAGCGATTCTTAAAGCCATGGAAGCGGTCATTGATGATCCGGTGCGCTACCGCATTGCCTTCAACTATGGCGGCCCGGCCGGTTCTGCTAACCTTATTAATTCACTCAGCCATTTTATCACTGAGAATGCTATTGGAAACCTCAAACAGGAACTGCTTGACACTAAAAAAATCATTATCGGCGTGAGCGGCGCCACCAGCCTGCTTGAAGGCATCGCCCAAATAATGAAACCCGGTGTTGTTGTTACAACCGATCCGATGTATTACATCTACTGCGAATTTCTCGAGCGGGCCGGATTTACCGTACTGACTGTTCCTGAAGACGCCCATGGTATCCGCATCGATTTAATCGAAGACAAAATCAACACCTGCCTGTCGGATATCAGCTTCTTTTATGTTGTGACTGTGGGGAATCCAACGTCAAGCATTCTCAGCAACGATCGCAGAAGAGCACTTATCGATATTGCAGCGAAAGCATCGGAGTCTGTTGGCAGGAAGATACCTCTCTTTATGGATACCGCATATGAACACCTTATCCACGATGAGTCCATTGAAAAACCGATTTCAGGTTTAACGCTTGATCGACACGACCTGGTATATGAGCTGGGCACCATGTCCAAGATACTGGCGCCGGGACTGAGAATCGGGTACATGATTGGCCCGGACACACCGCTCATGCATGCCATGGTGCAGCGAATCAACGATGTCGGATTCAGCGCGTCACTCATTAATCAGGAGGTTGCAAGCTATCTGCTCGACCACCATGTCGAAGAGCAGATCAACACCGTTAATACACAGTACCAGTTGAAAGCAGCAGCCACCCGAAAGTGTATTGATAAACACCTCGGTGACCACATCGAAGAAATTATCGGCGGCTCAGCAGGCTTTTATTTCTACCTGACATTTAAAGACATTATTACCGAAGAGGGCTCCGATTTTTTTAATTACTGCTCACGTATTACCAGCAACGAAGTAGCTGACGGCCCCGCATCAAATAAGGAACCCCGGGTTATCTATGTTCCCGGCGCGTTCTGTGTGCATCCAAGAGGTGACCTGGTTGAAAAAGGCAGACGGCAGTTGAGAATATCGTATGGATACGAGGAGATTGAGCGGATTGAGGAGGGGGTTGGGATTATGGGGGAGGGTGTGGGGTTTGTGGAGAGGGACAAATAGCTATAAAATCTGTTTCACATAGTTGTTAAGGATTTTTAGCCTGCTGAATTATTTGTTATTTTATTATAAAACATTAGTTGTCAGTTGCACCATACGATACCATATCGTATACTATAGAGTATGAAAGTAACCGCCCTAATCCCCGATGAGTTAGTCAAAGAAGTTAAAGAGCTCGCGTCTGGCAAAAACCTGACCGAATCCCTAATAACCGCATTGCGAGAGTGGACATGTATTCAAAAATTACGGTCTTTGCGTAAAAAAGTAAAAAAAGCTCCGCTCCGGTTCTCCCGTGGTTTTTCCGCTGAATCAATAAAAAAACTCAATAGAACGTAAATGGTAATCATCGACACGTCAGTCTGGATTGAATTTTTTAAAGGAAATGCACCGTTCTATGAACAGGTTTCGGATCTTCTCGATAAGAATGATGCCCTGGCAGTAAGTCCCGTATTTGGCGAACTTCTTCAGGGTGCGAAAAATTCGAGAGAACGAACGATCATTAATGAATTCTGGGAAAATCTACCGAAAATATCTGAGGATGAATTATTTATTAAAGCGGGAATAGATTCTTCAATACATCATTGGATTGATAAAGGAATAAGCCTTATCGACAGCGCAATTCTTATTGCCTCCCGGGAATCGAGTGCTTTTGTGTGGTCGCTGGATAAAAAATTAAACAGGGTTCTTCGCAAAGAAGAGAAGTATCAGCCTAAGAAAAATGTATCTCGTTAAAAGAATACTAATGAGATTAATACCTCAAAACATACGTCTTTTTTTATATGCTGCAATTCTCGTGATGTTTTCCCTTACTATTCGGTCAAAAGCAGGTGAAGATTCTGCTGCATGTGATGGTATCTTTCCACCTATTCCTTCCGGGTATGGCTCAGACAGCATCAATCCGATTAGTATAGAACATAAGAAACCGAAACTGTTTCGACACAGCACCATGTACCTGTTTCGACCGGAAACAGTGTCAGTTCGTATGCCGGTAGTTTTTTTCTTCCATGGTATGGGTGAGAGTGAGCTACGTTCATATGAGAAGCTGCTTCGGCACATGGCAAGCCGCGGATTATGCGTGGCCCTTATCAGGTATCGACTTAAATCCTTTCCATTTCAGACCTGGACCTACCGGTGCATGTTCAAGAGTTGTATTGAGGCGGCCAAATATTTCGGGGAGCATATTGATACGACAAGAATCGGTTTCATGGGGCACTCCTTTGGCGCTTCGGCAATCCCCTATCTGACAAGGCGCTTTATCATCAAGCGAACATGGGGAGAAGCTGGGGTGTTCATGTACATCATGGCGCCGCACTATGTGTTTGAGATCAGCCAGGAGCAGCTTCAGCAGTTTCCGAAGCAGGTGAAGCTGATCATGGAGGTGTTTGCAGACGACGACTGCAATGATCACCGTATGGCAAAAGACATTTACGAGACGATTGGCATACCGGATTCCGGGAAAGAGTTTATCATATTATTAAGTGATACGAATGCATCCACCGGGTGCAGGATCGTTGCTGACCACGCTGCACCCACAAACTTTGAGGCAGGCCGGGAAACAGTAGACGCACTGGACTTTTACGGTGTATACCGTTACATTGATGCGCTGGTCGATTATACCTTCAACGGCACACCTGCAGCCAAGAAGATAGCCTTTGGCCACGGCTCTGAAGTGCAGCGTTTCATGGGAACCTGGCCTGATGGTACACCGGTACGCGAAGCTCTGATATCCGGTGATGCGCCGCTTGTCAAGCCGAAATCATACTACTTCTTTAACTGGAAGCATCCGTGGAACCTCAGGCGGCGCAGGAATGATCTGTGGATGCCTGATAGCGCAACATGGAATCCGTGAACCGGGTGGTTGGATTTGACGTATACAAAAAAGGAGAGTTATTAAAAAACAACTCTCCTTTTGTTTTATACTGGAAGAAACGTTTTAACAGCCTTGATATTCAGCTTCTTTCTTTGCATCTTCAGGTTCTTTTTCCTGCCACTCTTTATAATCTTCCATTTCCTCCTCATAATCATCATCATCCAGGTCTTCAACCTCACCAAAATTGGGGTTGAATTTAGTATACCTAAGCTTACCCTTTTCCGATTCAAGTTTTTCTGCAGCGTCTGCACACGTGCGGGGAGAAAGGGTGTTGCTGACCAGGGTTGTTATCCCGATGGGAATCGGGAATGCCACCTGAGCAATATAGTAAATTTTGCCTGCTTCAAAATTGAATTTAACTTTCGCCATAATGTCAATCTTTGCTAAAATAAGATGCTCTCCCGGATCGACTTCAAACGAGGTAAGGGTATTTCCTGTCGTGCCGGTAATAAATTTTTTATCACAGTAAATCTTTGCCACCTGGTTATACATTCCTGAGGGCCGGTACACGACACACAATGCTTTATCTGCAGGTGCCTTGAATTCCGGAACCTGCTCTTCATACAGAAGAAAAGGTTCACAGCCGAGAAAGAATGCGCCAAGGGCAAACGTAATTAAAAGGTTGCGAAAGAGCCTCATAAAAAACCTCCTTAAAAGGTTAAAGTGGGTGAGTTTTCGGGGTAAAGAAAAGTTTAAAATAATATCAAAACGGTCAAGATCAAATTAATTTAATTATTGGTTCTGCTTATTACTATTACGGTGCCACGCCACAACATCCTCATATTTTAAATGCCCGCCAAAAATATCAAGCGCACTGCCGATTGTGGCGTCAATTTTTCCATTTCCTTCGAAAAGTATCTCATCGAGGTCATCGAGCGATCGAATCCCGCCGGCATAGGTAATTGGCAGCGGTGATGTTTCGCTCAGGAGTTTGACGAGAGAGAGGTCGATGCCCTCCTGTTTTCCTTCGATATCAGCAGCATGGACAAGAAATTCATCGCAGTAGGTTGAAAAGTGTTCAAGAGTCTTCTCTGAAATAGTAACGTTAGTAAAGTTTTGCCACCGGTCGGTGACGATATAGTAGCGGCCATCCTTCCTTTTACAGCTAAGATCAAGCACGAGATGTTCTTTGCCGACACTGTCAAGAAGCCTGGATAGGTTTTCCCAGTAGACCGACCCGTTTTTAAATACGTAAGAGGTGACAATTACATGGGATGCGCCTGCCTGTAAGAAGTCCTGTGCATTGTCCGGTGTTATACCGCCGCCGACGTGAAGGCCCTGGGGATAGGCGGAAAGGGCTTTTTTCGCTGCGGTTTCATTACCCGGTCCGAGCATAATAACGTGGCCGCCCGGAAGGTTGTCCCTGTTATAGCGTTGAGCAAAAAAGGCAGGAGATTGTTCAGTCTCAAAATTAGTGACCAGTTCTTTGTCACTGCTGTCCGAGAAAGTACTTCCGACAATCTGCTTAACTTTTCCTTTGTGTAAATCAATACATGGTCTGAATTTCATACCGGCGAGTTCTTTTGTTTTTAGGGAGTATAATAATTTCTGTCTTAATATACTGTATGAAATGATAAAAACAAGCATTTGTATTTCAGGCCTTACTCCCCAGGAGCTTACGTTTTCAGTTATCAGTGATAAAAATATTTTTGAACCCTGAACCCTGAACAAATTTCAGTTACCCGTTGTTTGTTTTCAGTTGGCAGTTGTGTCCGTGTGTGTACTTTTTTTCTTTAACTTTAAACTCGCAAACTCGCAAACTTTTAACTTATACCGAACCCCTGAACCCTTTTTTAAAAAATATCATTATAGTATTTGACAACCCAAACGACTTGTTTATATGTTACTAGTAATGTAAATTTTCCATCTAGACGAAAGGAGTATGTATGTACAAGTTAATTATTGGTGCTCTCTGTATTGCCGTATACCTTTGCAGCTGTGCAAAAGAACTTAAAGTCGATGTCACAGAAACGCATCCCAATGGCGCAAAAAAGAAAGAGATCTATCATTTTGGCCGAAGATCGGATCCACGGCGTATTATCCTGTACGGGGTAGACGGAAAAGTTAAATCAGATCAGTTCATGAAGAATGGCAGACCTGACAGTCTAACAGTTATCTACCATAGTAATGGGAATAGATACAAAGAGAGTCGGTATATCCAGGACAAAAAGACAAAGCAGGAGATGAAACATGGCAAGGAAATGACCTGGTATGAAAACGACCGGATAAAAAGCGAGGCCAACTATGTCAATGGTTCTCCGGAAGGTGTGGCAATGACCTATTATGAGGACGGCACGAAAGCTTCAGTGACACCATATAAAGAGGGACAGAAAAGCGGTGAGGAAATTTGCTATTTCCCTGATGGAAAGAATGCAAAATTAATAACCTATATTAATGGTGATCGGCAGGGTATTTATAAAGAGTGGTATGCGAACGGCAACCAGAAAAGGGAAGACACCTACGATTCGAATGTTCTCAGCGGGCTCTGTATTACATTTCATGAGAATGGTAAAAAGGAAACGGAATGTACTTATAAGGATGGAAACGTTGAAGGGCTGAAACAGGAATGGTACGAAAATGGAAGGTTGGCTGCAAAAGCAACCTATGAGAAAGGCCGGTTGATTGAAGGAACCCGCTACTAAAATCATTCTCAGGTAAGATTATTTCAAAAGGCTGAAAAGCGGTATTACTGTTTTTTGGCCTTTTTTCGTTTTGCTTTTGGCAGCGTGATAACGGTTTCCAGAATTTTTTGCTGTAATACCCAGTGTGAGTATTGTGATTTCTTTTTATTGGTAACCAGTATTGCAAAAACATAGGTTTTTCGGGGAAGCTGCACATATCCGGCAAGGTTACTCACCCCTCTACTGTTCAACGTTCCGGTTTTTGCACGGATGATACCTTTTAGTGGCGAGTTTTTAAATCTGCTTTCCAGTGTTCCGTCAACTCCTGCAACGGAGAGCGCAGAGATAAATTCCGGAGCATAGTTTTTTTTAAACCAGACATATTCAAGAAGATTGATAATGTGGCGCGGACTTACCCGGTTGCCGCCACCCATACCCGAGCCATTCTTTACCACCGGTGATGATTGTGTTTTATATCGCAGGAATTTCTTTTTCTTCCACCAGTGAGTAATAACGCGGGACCCGCTGAGCCATGAGCCGGGGATAGAATCAAATTCTGAAGCAACCGTTTTAAAGACCATCTCAGCAGCAAAGTTGCTTGAGTACTTGAACATATTGAATACAAATATCGGTAAAGGTTGTGAAGAGAAGGAATAAAATGGTTCTTTTGATTTCAAGGTATCAGGAATTTTTTCATGACGGACATCGCCGTTGAATTGGATCCCGCATTCCTCAAAGAGCCCCTGGCATATCCAGCCAAAGCTTTCCCAGGTATTCCATACCTTTCTGAAAATGTATCGTGGCTTTTCGTTAAGCGCCATATCACCAAATACAAGTATAGCGGTTTTACCGTCCATTATCTCAGTTTTTACCTGTAATCCGGAGGATGTACCTTCAGGCGAGGTCTTGGCTGTGGCAATTATTTTCACACCCTTCATCCGTGGGAATGGGGTAATATGGATTGGTGCGCCAACGGTATTTGCCGGGGCCACATGTACCGCGACCGTATTAAAATTTGCTGACAGGGCTGCTATGGGAGCATCATACGCCCGGCTCGACTTATCTTCACCAAAACCGGGACCGTTAATGTCGCTGTCAAAATAGGAGTCGTCGAGGATACAATCGCCCTTTATTTTCTTAATACCGCAGTGGGTAAGGTGCTGGACAAAAAGCCACATCCGTTCAGCGAGAAAACCGGGATCACCACCACCCCTGATATACAGGTTACCCCAAACCACGCCGGAATCACGGTCAAACGAACTGTCGATAAACACATCCGTTTTAAACGTGTACTGAATACCGAGCATATCTAAAGCTGCGGCACCGGTAATCAGCTTCATAACAGAGGCAGGATTGAATAAAGAGTCATGATTCAAACCAACACACAGGGAATCTTTACCGATTTCCTTGATAAGGACACCCACGGCTTTCTTTGCATAATTACGGTCGCGGATCAGTTGTTCAACCTGCGTTTGAAATGATTGCGCATTGAGCATCAGGCAGACAGTAAACACTGTCATGAACATATACACATTTTTTTTCATAAAAAAGTTACCCTGCATTTATATGCGAGCATTGTTATTTCTTAAATTTTCGTGTTTTTTAGTATTGTCAAAATCTATTTTTTCCCATTATTATTGTCTGTGATTATTTACACCGTCATTATCGGAGAACCATATAATGCCAAAATATTCAGTTGTCTTTGTTACACCATCGGAAAAAATTCCTCTGAAACACCGAATTGTCGAAAGTAGTGATCAGGAATCTGCACTGAAAATGTTTTTTATGGAAGAGATCATTGATTACTATACAGATGATGAGCAGGGGTTCTTTTATTTTAAACAGGATTTTTTTGAGCCAACAGATCCTTCCGGAAGTATTATACCCTGCTGATAAAATATTATAACGGTTCACCGGTTCAGGGTTCCCCGCCTTTTTCTGCTACCCTTGACCAATTTTTGAATCAAGCCCTTTTACTTCGGAGACAAAGTCATCCGGGTCTTTGAATTTTCTGTAGACGGATGCAAAGCGTACATAGGCAACATCGTCGAGTTTCTGCAACTTATTCATAACCAACTGGCCTATTTCCAGTGAGTCAATTTCAGATTTGGACAATTTATCAATTTCATCCTCTATTCTGTCAACGATACTTTCGATTTTTTTCATGCTGATAGGCCTCTTCTTGCAGGCCGACAAAATTCCCAGAAGCAGTTTTTGACGATCATAGGGCTCTCTTCGCTGGTCGTTTTTGACCACCGTTAAAGGGAAGTTTTCAATATATTCATAGGTAGTAAACCGGTCGCCGCACTTTAAGCATTCACGACGGCGTCTTACCGCACGCCCCTCCTTACTGGAACGTGAATCGACAACTTTATCCTGCTCGTATCCGCAAAAAGGACATTTCATAGAGGCAAACCCCTTTTACCGTAATATATAATGATGAAAACTGTTTACAGATTTTAGATTGTTTGAATAAATACTACAATAAAAACACGAATTATACAATATATAGTACATTCTAAAAATAACATACAATTATTTAGTGTACAAGTAAATTCGGAAGTTAAAATTTGAGGATCGGTAATAAAACCAGATGTCAGAAAGAGGTGGAAACAGAGAGGCCGATTTCTTTATCGGTATAGGAGTAATGCGGTTGCACATCAACCCTGGAGCGTTGTCCCCGCACGGTTTCGCTCTTTGATGCAATACGAACGTCAATAAAGGAGATTGCACGGTTGAGAATCATGCCGCCAAGGAAGAATGAGGAAATAATGTGAAACCGGGTTCCCGTTTTTCGTATTTCCCGGTAATGCTCCTGATATTCCTCGTGTTCCCAGTACCAGGTTTCATTTGGATTTACATATTTCTCATCGTATTCTGCATTCAAATCCATCACATTGTTATAGTCAGCGGAGCTTAAAAAATATTTATTCCCGATAATTTTCCAGTATTCATTTTCAGGATTTTTTGTACACTTTGTATCTGCATACCGCCAGGCATAGCTTTGTGAATTTCTAAACCTTTTTCTTGAATAGCTTTCAGTAAAAACCATACCGAAAATTAGGAGAGCTTCGGTGGTAAAATAAGCAAATGCCCGTTCATTTTTCCCAAGGTATTGGTGGCCGAGTCCTGGCAGGAGAAGGGTGCTGAACATTGCAAGACGGGGTGATTTTTTCTGCCGGGACGACTCTTCCCTCTGTGCAAAGATATCAACCGTGTCTGTTGTAATGGTCTCTTCCACAACCACCTGCGCAAAGGAAGGAACCATTCCGCTCATGATTATCACAACAAGAAAACAT
>JAUVGS010000177.1 GCA_030593665.1 Chitinivibrionales bacterium
TACGACGCGGATAAAATCTGGAATTTATGTCCGGACTGTAAAAAACCTTTAATAGCTCGTTACGATTTGGAAGCTGCAAAAAAAACAGTCAGTAAGGATAACCTGGTTGATAGGGCCCCCACACTCTGGCGATATCACGAATTCCTGCCTGTGAAAGATAAAAGGTATCAACTTTGCCTGGGTGAAGGGTTTACGCCGTTATTTCCTGCCCGGAATTTAGCAAAACAGATAAACTTCGAAAATATTTTTATTAAAGACGAGGGAGTAAATCCCACAACTTCTTTTAAAGCGCGCGGTTTGAGCGTAGCCGTTTCCCGGGCTTATGAGCTTGGGATAAAAGAAATTTCAATCCCCTCTGCTGGAAATGCCGCAGGTGCAATGAGCGCTTATGCAGCTCTGGCCGAAATGAGAGCATTCGTTTTTATGCCAAAAGATGTCCCAACCCCTTTTATCTCTGAGTGTAAAGCGCTTGGAGCAGAGGTAACTTTGGTTGATGGTTTAATAACCGATTGTGGAAAAATTGCCGCTGAAGAAATTCTTAAATATGGCAGATTTGATATTTCCACCTTAAAAGAACCTTACCGGATTGAAGGTAAAAAAACTATGGGTTATGAAATTGCCGAACAGTTCAATTGGCAATTGCCTGATGTAATCATCTACCCGACCGGAGGTGGCACTGGTTTGGTCGGTATGTGGAAGGCATTCGACGAGATGGAACAACTAGGATGGATTAATTCAAAACGACCACGTATGGTTACCGTACAATCTGAAGGGTGCGCTCCAATGGTTCGTGCATTTCTGGAAGGAAACGAATTCGCAGAATATTGGGAGGGAGCGCAAACTGTTGCCGATGGGTTACGGGTTCCGGCTGCTGTTGGTGATTTTTTAATACTGCGCGCATTAAGGGAAAGCCAGGGGATTGCTGTTTCAGTGTCTGACGAGGAAATGATGGATGATTCTGATTTGATAGGCCGGACACAGGGTATATTTGCCGCTCCCGAAGGAGGTGCCACATTATCTGCGTTTAAAAAACTGCGAGAGCAAGACTGGATTAAAGATGGCGAAACAGTTGTGCTTTTCAATACCGGTAGCGGTCATAAATACCAACATTTATGGTTGAACCGGATATAAATAAATATCCTGATTTTTAGACTTTTGCAATTTCCTCTACAGTCTGTTAATTCTGATTTCTACTTGAATGTCAGCAATTTTCCGGAGATTAACCGGATAGTCTGACTATGAAAGCACTTATCCATGCCGGCCAGAGAAAAGTTTATCAGTTGGTGGTAGGAGAATGCCATTAAAAAAAGGCGTAACGGCCTGGACACGATTTCCATTAAAAGCGCGACTATAAAAATCCAGGCCAGGTGTGCGATCAATACGAATTTGACTATAGAAACGCAGTTTATGGTTTTAAAACTCAGACCAGCATATTTGTACAGGAGTGCCTCCGGTAAAAAGTAGAGAAGTTGACCAGAGGGATAGGGCCTCGGGAAATCCTGCCAGTTTATTACAAGGGGTCTGTTAAAATCTTCGCCGGTGCGAAAACAGATGTCACAGGTTTTCCGGCCCAGAGGCAGGGCTGCTTCCTCTCTCTCCTGCGTGCGGTCTCTGGTATTATCACACAGTGAAGCAAGTGGCTTCTTATAGATGTCTCCGCCCTTGAGCATGAACATCACCACACTGCCGCAAGTGCTCTGCCACGTTTCAGGCGTTGGACAAGTATTCCCGAAACCTTACCGAAATGGCGGAACAGGGGAAACTTGATCCGGTCATTGGTCGTGATGATGAGATACGCCGTATTATTCAGATTCTTTCCCGCAGGACTAAAAATAATCCTGTGCTGATCGGCGATCCGGGTGTCGGTAAGACTGCAATCGTAGAAGGTTTAGCTTTGCGCATCATTCGCGGTGATGTACCGGAAGGATTGAAAAACCGCAAACTGGTAGCGCTTGACATGGGCGCACTGATTGCCGGCGCAAAATTCCGCGGTGAATTCGAGGAACGGCTCAAAGCCGTGCTCAAAGAGGTTACTTCGGCAAACGGAACTATTATTCTCTTTATTGACGAACTGCATACGGTAGTGGGAGCAGGCGCCGCTGAAGGTGCCATGGATGCCGGCAATCTGCTGAAACCGATGCTGGCACGTGGTGAGCTGCACTGTATTGGTGCTACTACCTTTGATGAGTACCGAAAGTATATTGAAAAAGATGCCGCTCTTGAACGCCGGTTCCAGACCGTGCTGGTCGATCAGCCGTCCGTTGAAGATACCATATCGATCCTGCGGGGATTACGTGAGCGGTATGAAGTGTATCACGGGGTTAAGATCCGTGACAGTGCCATCGTCTCTGCAGCAACATTATCCGATCGCTATATCTCCGAACGCTTTTTGCCGGATAAAGCAATCGATCTTATTGATGAGGCTGCTGCTAAACTGCGTACCGAGATGGACAGCAGTCCGACTGAGCTCGATGAAGCGCAGCGCAGACAGATGCAGCTTGAGATCGAAATTGAGGGACTAAAAAAAGAGAAGGACTCCGCATCAAAAGAGCGGCTGAGAAAACTCAAATTGCTGCTGGCGGATACTAAAAATAAAACAACGGAGCTTCGTGCCCGATGGGATGTGGAAAAGAATAAGGTTGCCGGACTCCAGGAGATGCGGAAAAAACTTGAAGAGAAGCGGCAGGAGCTGGAGCATGCACAGCGTGATTACAATCTTTCAAAAGCAGCAGAGCTTCAGCACGGTGTGATACCAAAACTTGAAGAGGAATTGAAACTAGCGGAGGAGGAGTTGCGTGCCCAGGACTCCTCCAATCGCCTGCTTAAAGAGGAAGTTGATGATGAGGATGTTGCAGCAATCATCAGCAGATGGACCCATATTCCACTAAAAAAGCTGGTGCAGGGAGAAAAAGAAAAACTGCTTACCCTCCCTGAGCATCTGCACAAACGGGTCATCGGGCAGGATGTTGCGGTTAATGCGGTTGCTGATGCGGTGCTTCGCGCGCGCGCCGGGCTTAAAGACCCGAACCGGCCTATCGGCAGCTTTATTTTTCTCGGCCCGACCGGCGTTGGTAAAACCGAACTCGCCCGCTCCCTGGCGTACGAGTTCTTCGATGATGAGCGGGCCATGATTCGAATTGACATGTCGGAGTATATGGAAAAACATACGGTCTCGCGCCTTATCGGCGCCCCGCCTGGATATATCGGCTACGACGAAGGCGGCCAGCTTACTGAAGCGGTCAGGCGAAGACCCTACTCAGTGGTCCTCTTCGATGAAATTGAGAAGGCACAGCACGATGTTTTCAATGTGCTCCTGCAAATCCTCGATGATGGCCGGGTTACTGATGCGCAGGGACATGTCGTTAATTTTAAGAACACTATTATCATCATGACTTCAAATATCGGCAGTACCTATATCATTGAAAATTTCAGGGCCGGTTATGACGAGATACAGAAACAGGTCCTGGCTGAAATGCGCAGTCACTTCCGGCCGGAATTCCTCAACCGGGTTGACGAAACAGTAGTATTCCATGCGCTCACACCGGAGGATCTAAACAGTATTGTAGATATTCAACTGGAACGTTTTTCTGAACGGTTGAAGGATAAACAAATTACCCTTAAGGTAAATGGCAACGCTAAAGACCTGTTGGCAAAGCAGGGCTTTGATCCGGTGTATGGTGCACGGCCATTGAAGCGGATTATTCAAAAGGCGATGGAAACACCGATATCGAGATTACTTATCAGCGGTGAATTGCTGGAGGGGCAGGCGTTGAAAGTTGATGAGGAGGGTGGGGAGCTGACTTTCAGCAGTTATATGTCCTTTCCCACTTTCCCGTCATAATATATCCCGTTTTAGTACCGTTCCTTTTTATGAAACAGGCTGGAAAAGTATGTGTATCAATACCAGCCTCTTAAGGACTGCCACAAGACAGGGTAATCTTCCAATTAACTTTTTATACACTCTCTTTACTGAACATAGTGCAATGGCGCAGCCGGTATTATATACTTTACCGAACAGGCCGGAAAGCATTTAGTAAAAGCATTGAAACTGTTACGTTTTTTATGAAATCCGTTTTTTCCGAAGAAATGAGATATATTAATATGGTGGTACTATAGAATATGTAAGCTCCATTGCTATTCATCATCCCCAGAAGGAGATATCGCATGAATCTTCGAAAGATATCATTTTTCATACCCGTCGTAATAATATTCTTCTATTCTTCGCTGTTTTCATCTTCACAGGAAACTTCCGGACCTATCGCACGCCATACAGTATGGAAAAGCGATACGGTAAAAGTAACCGCCGACATTATTGTCTTTAATGGTACCACGCTTACAATAAAGCCGGGAACCTGTGTTGAATTTCAGGGGGCATATAGAATAAAAGTGAACGGAACTCTTATTGCCAAAGGTTCAAAAAGTGATTCTGTCATTTTTACTGCCGTTGATTCTATACGGTGGCTGGGGATAGTATTTAATACTACCGCACCGGATAATGATTCTTCGATTATATCATTCTGCCGGCTTGAATACTGTTCAGTTGATACCCTTTATGACGGTGGTGCTGTTCATATTATAAATTACTCAAAACTACGAATAGATAATTGTCTTATTCAAAACAACATTGGCAGAGGTGGAGGAATACGTTGTGATAATGCCAGCCCCTTGATTACAAACAATAACATAACGAACAATCGAGGCATTTTTGATGGTGGTGGTATTTTTTGTGTGAATAATTCTATGCCGGTGATCGTAAATAATATTATTCAGTATAATTGTTCAAGCGGAGGCTGCACTGTAGGGCAAGGTGGTGGAATCTTTTGTGAAAATGCAAGTCCGTTTATAATAAACAATCTTATTGTCAATAATCGAGCGTCTGGCAGGGCAAGTTACGGCGGAGGTGTTTCATGTTGTAACGGTTCTAATCCTATAATAACAAATAATACAATAGCAAATAATTATGCAAAATATGGCGGCGGTATTTATTGCTGGGATTATACATCACAACCTGTTATAACCAACACAATACTATGGGGTAATTTCCATGGCCAAATAGAGGGGAATTTACACCTGAAGGAAATTAAATACTGTACCATTCAGGAGGGGTTTCCCGGTATGGAAAACAGTGATTATTATCCCCAATTTAAAGACACCATGAATGGTGACTGGTCATTGGACAACGCATCATACTGTATCAATACCGGATTATTCGATACAACCGGTCTCTTACTTCCGCGTAAAGATATTGCCGGCAATACCAGGATATATGAAGGCCGCATTATTGATAGAGGCGCTTATGAATTTCAAGGTACACCTCCTTATTCACAAATCTATATTTTTGAAAAAAACCTGCACAGCATCACTCACCAGAACAGAAAAGACACACTTAAATGCATTATGACGAATGTTGGCAGTCTTCCTTTGCATATCG